>DASQAX010000432.1:0-6508 GCA_035635535.1 Vicinamibacterales bacterium
TCGTGTCTGCATGGTCAATCCTTCGTCGGGTCGTTGTTCAGACTCGCCCACAAGTACCAGCACGCCACGGAGCGATAGGGTCTCCACGCCTCGCCGATGCGCGTGAGCCGGTCCGGCGACGGCGCCTTGCGAAGTTTATACGCGCGCTGGACCGCTTTCACGATGCCGAGATCGCCGACCGGCAGCACGTCGGGCCGCTGGAGGCGGAAGATCAGGAACATCTCCGCCGTCCATCGGCCGACCCCTTTTACCTGGGTCAGCGTCTCGATGACCGCTTCGTCGTCCATTCGATCGAGGACGTCGAGCGGCAGCTGTCCTTCTTCAATCCGTCTGCACAGATCGCGCAGGTAGCCGAGCTTCTGCGAGCTCAGACCCACCCCGCGCAGCCGCTCGTCCGGCACGGCAAGCACCTGCGACGCCGTCGGAAACGCCTCGAACAGGCCTTCGAAGCGCGAAAAGATGGTGGCAGCCGCCTTCGCCGACAGCTGCTGTCCGACGATGGCGCGGATCAGCGCCTTGAACGGATTCGCGTGCTGGCGCGCGGCGAGGCCGCAGGGGCCGTGCGCGCGCATCAGGTCGCGCAGCACGGGGTCGCGCCGCGCGAGCAGGCGCTGAGCCTTGGTGTAGTCGAGCGACATTTACTTGAGCAGCGTCGTCACGGTCACGTGCGCGCGGACCTCCATCTCACCCGCGGCGATCGGGGGCGCGTCCGCCGCCTTGGCTTCGAAGGTCCGGAGCACGGGAACAGGCGGTGAGCTTACACCCTGCTCCTCGATCCTGAGGATGCGATCGAGCGCGAGGCCGGAACCGGCGGCCGCGGCGACCGCGCGCGCACATCTCAGTCCCCTACAATAAGCTTAGGCGCACGTGGAAGTATCCGAAGTCAGGCGGCAGCTCAGGCATGCGATCGATCGCGCGAAGGCGCGTTCACAACAGAAACGGCAGCACGCCGCGGATGCGGAGCGCGCCTACGCGGCGTTTCTCGAGGACGTCGCCACGCCGACGACGCGCATGCTGGCAAACGTGCTGAAGGCCGAGGGATACCTCTTCACGGTTTCGACGCCGAGCGGCGGGCTGCGGCTTGCATCCGACCGCGGCCGCGACGATTACGTCGAGTTCGCGCTCGACGGCAGCGGTGACACTCCCACGGTCGTAGGACGCATCCGTCAGACGCGTGGATCGCGCACGCTCGAGGACGAGCGGTCCATCAAAGCCGGCGCCGCGCCGCAGGACCTCTCGGACGCGGATGTCCTCGCCTTCCTGGTTGAAGCGCTGGAGCCCTGGCTCGAAAGATAAAGGGTCCGCCGGCTTTAGCCGGACCTCCTGGCGGTGTGAATCGCCATCAGTCCACCTAGCAGCGGCAGAACCCGGACGTGCTCGAATCCGCGCCGCTCGAGAAGCCGCGCGACCCCCTCGGCGCCGGGATAGTTGCGAATCGATTCCGGTATGTAGCGGTACGTATCCGGATCGCGGTGCAGGACGAAGCCGAGCGCCGAGCCGACGACCGTCAGATAGGTGAGGTATGCGGCGCGAAGCACGGGCTGAGCAGGCCTGTTGAAGTCGAGCGAGAGCAGCCGGCCGCCCGGCACGAGCACGCGCGCGATCTCGTCGATCGCCTGCTCGAGGTCCGGTACGTTCCGCAGCCCGTACCCGGTCGTCACCACGGTGAAGTGCGCGGCGGGAAACGGCAGCGCGAGCATGTCGCCCGTCACGAGCGGCGCATTCGGCGCGCCGTTGGCGCCTCCGCGCACCAGGCGGCGCTTTGCGGCGGCGATCTGCAGCATGCGGAACGTGACGTCGAGACCGACGGCGAACCCGGACGTCCTTGCGGCGCGGAACAGGATGTCTCCGGTGCCGCACGCGAGATCCAGCACGCGATCGTCGCGGGTCAGCGCGGCGAGCGCAACCAGCCGATCCTTCCACCTTCGATCGCGGCCGTACGACAGCGCGACCGTGATCAGGTCGTACCGGTCCGCGATGGTGGCGAACATCCGCCGGACGTACCGCTGCTTGCCGGCGGGCGTCGCGATAGTGGATCGGAGACTCATGGTGGGCCGCCCGAAGCGGCCCTACGGTACCGTACTGAACGCGGCCCCTACGGTACCGCGCGGACCAGCAGCACCGGAATCTTGACGAGGTGACGGACGCGGTTGACCGTCGTGCCGCGGACGAGATCGTTGAGGAACCGGTGGCCGTGCGTGGACATCGCCAGCAGATCGACGCCGCGCTCCTCGGCGAGGCGAATCAGCTGGTCGGCCGGATCACCCATCGCCAGCTCCGTGGACACCTTCAGTCCATGCGAGGCGAGGTCCGCCGCGAGCTTCGCCAGGTAATCGCGGTCGTCCTTCATCTCCTCCGACTCGCGCAGCTGCAGCTGATCGAAATTGCGCGCCGCCCAACCGTCCGCGACATGCACGAGATGCAATTCGGAGCCGACCTGCGCCGCGAGCTGGCGCACGTGATCGAGGATGGCCTGATCGGCGGCGGAATGCTCGATGGCAACGAGAATGCGGCGGTACATCGTTATGCCAGCGTCTGCACCAGCAGCCACGTGTTGAGCGCCGCAATGATAACCGCGACCGTCCACGCGAGCACGCGCATCCAGGCGGGCGAGACGAAGAGACCCATTTTCGCCTTGTCGGACGTGAATATCACGAGCGGAAAGACGGCGAATGACAACTGAAGGCTCAGCACCACCTGGCTGGCAATCAGCAGCGCGCCCGTGCCGCGCTCGCCGTACAGCGCCACGACGATGATCGCCGGGATGATCGCGAGCAGCCGCGTCACCAGGCGCCGCAGCCATGGCCGCACGCGCAGGTTGATGAAACCCTCCATGACGATCTGCCCCGCAAGCGTGCCGGTGAGCGTCGCGTTCTGACCCGAACAGAGCAGCGCCACGGCAAACAGCACGCTCGCCGCGCCGGTTCCCAGGAGCGGCGTCAGCAGCTGGTAGGCATCGCCGATGTCGGCGACGTTGTCGTGACCGGTTCCGTGGAACGTCGCTGCCGCCATGATGAGGATGGCGGCGTTGATGAAGAGCGCGAACATGAGCGCGGCGCTCGAGTCGATCGACGCAAAGCGAATCGCCTCCGCCTTGCTCGCATAGGTGTCGACGTACTTCCGCGTCTGCACGATGGACGAATGCAGGTAGAGGTTGTGAGGCATCACGGTCGCGCCGAGGATGCCGATCGCGATGTAGAGCATGTCCTGGTTGCGGAGAATGCCCGGCGTCGGAACGAATCCGGCCGCGACGGCCGGCAGATCCGGCTTCGCGAGCCACAGCTCGATAGCGAAGCAGCCGGCAATCATCAGGATCAGCGCGACGACGAGCGCCTCGACGTACCGGAACCCGCGGTTCTGCAGGAACAGGACGATGAGCACGTCGAGCGCGGTCAGACAGACGCCCCAGATGAGCGGCAGGCCGAAGAGCAGGTTGAGCGCGATGGCCGCACCGATCACTTCCGCGAGATCACAGGCGGCGATGGCGATCTCGCACAGGACCCAGAGCCCGACGGTGACCGGCCATGAGTAGTGATCGCGGCACGCCTGCGCAAGGTCGCGTCCCGTCGCGATGCCAAGCCGCACCGCGAGCGCCTGCAGCAGGATGGCCATCACGTTGGAAATGAGGATGACGCTGAGCAGCGTGTACCCGTAGCGCGCGCCGCCCGCGAGGTCGGTCGCCCAGTTCCCCGGATCCATGTAGCCGACGGCCACGAGGTAGCCCGGGCCGGCAAAGGCGAGCATTTTCCGCCAGAAGCCCGCGTCCTGCGGCACCGGGATGGAGCCGTGCACCTCGCGGAGGCTGTTCTCTCCGCGAGGTAGACGCCATCCGCTGGTCCGAGGCTCGTCGAACTCCTGCGCCATTTTGATTCATCAAAATTTACTTCGTGATGAGTCGAAAAGTCAATTATTATGATGCGCAACATGCTGCCGTCGAGCACGGTCGAGAACTACCTGAAGAAGATTTACCTCGGCTCCCAGGGCGCGCCCGGCGCCGAACCTCGGCTGTTCCCCATGGGCCAGCTCGCGGCGGCGCTGGGCGTCACTCCTGGAACCGCGACGACGATGGTCAAGACGCTGGCGGAGTCGGGGCTGGTCAACTACGAGCCGTACGCCGGCGTCTCGCTCACGCGCGCCGGCCGCAGGCTGGCTGCGCTCGTCCTGCGCCGGCACCGCCTCGTGGAGCTGTTCCTGGTCCAGGTGATGGGCCTGCGGTGGGACGAAGTGCACGACGAAGCGGAGCTGCTCGAGCACGTGGTCTCGGATCGCCTGATCGATCGAATGGACGAAATGCTCGGCCGCCCCGAGGTCGATCCGCATGGCGACCCGATTCCCGATGCCGAGGGCGTGGTGAAAAAGCAGCAGGCGCAGACGCTGCTCAGCTGCCCCATCGGCGCGCGCATGACGGTGACGCGCATCATCGACCAGGACAAGCAGTTCCTCCGGTTCGTCGAGAGCCACGACCTCAAGCCGGGCGAAACGGTCGAAGTCGAGGAGCGCGACGAGGTGTCCGACAGCGTCCGGCTGCGCGGCAAAGGCGACCGCCGCATCACCATCGGCGCGCGGGCCGCCTCGAAGCTGCTCGTCCAGGCCGCGCGCGTCGCCCTGTTCGTCCTTGCCCTCGCGACGGCCGCGCGCGCACAGCAGGCGGACCCCGAGGCGGGGTTTCCGTCCACCGGCCCCATCTCCGGCTACATGGACTTTCACGTCAACAAGGCCGACGGCGAGGCCGGAGTGATCGACTTCCATCGCTTCGTCCTGCTGGTCAGCCACTCGTTCACCTCGAAGATACGGTTCGTCGGCGAGCTCGAGGTCGAGCACGCGTTCGTCGAAGGGTTGGAAGAGTCGGGTGAGCTCGAGCTGGAACAGGCCTACATCGACTTCCTGCTGTCACGTGGCTTCAACATCCGCGCGGGCATGCTGCTCCTGCCGATGGGGATCATCAACGAGCGGCACGAGCCGCCGGTGTTCAACGGCGTCGAGCGGCCGTTCGTCGACACGGTGATCATCCCGACGACCTGGTTCGACGCCGGCGCGGGCGTTCACGGCGAGGTGGGCCGCGGCCTGCGCTATCGGGCGTACGTGGTCGCGCCGCTCGACGCGCGGCAGTTCAGCGCCGACGAAGGGATTCGCGAGGGGCGTCAGAAGGGCGGCCAGGCGGCCGCCGCCAGCGCCGCCTTCACCGGCCGTGCCGAATATCTCGGCATTCGCGGGCTGACTGCCGGCGCGGCGGTATGGCGGGGCACATCGCAGGTCACGCGGACGCCGGAATTGAATTCGGCCGTCACCGCCGCCGAGGCCGACGCCCGGTATCGTCGCGGCAGGCTCGAGCTGCGTGGCGAGATCGCCCGGGTAGACGTCGGCAACGCGGCGGCGCTGAACGACAGCCTCGGCCGCGCAGTCGGCGTGCCCCCGAACATCGCGAGCGCGCTGCGCGGCTTCTACGGCGAGGCCGGATACCGCATCTGGGATGCCGGCGCGCCCCGCGATCTGGTGGCCTTCTTCCGCTACGAGAACTTCGACACGCAGTTCCGCATGCCGGCTGGCCTCCTCCCGCTGAAGGAATTCGATCGCGACGCCTTCGTTGTCGGGACCACGTACTACCCCGATCCCGACGTGGCCGTGAAGGCCGACTACATCCACCTCAGGAATCAGAGCGGCATCTTCGCCAACCGCCACCTGCTCAACGTCGGGCTCGGATGGTGGTTCTAGGAGACGTGATGGACACGACCAATCGCATGCTCATCGTGCTTCCACTCCTGCTGATGGCGGGAGAGCCGACGCGCGCCGCACGAGCCGCGCAGCCGGGGGCGCCTCGCGTCATCGAGATCAGCGCGGAGCGCTTCCAGTTCTGGCCCTCGGAAGTCGTTGTCCGCGAAGGCGAAGAGGTGGAGCTGCGGCTGCGCAGCGACGACACCATCCACGGCTTCCGCATCCTCGGCTCGGGCACCAATCTCCAGATTCCCAAGCGCGGGCGCGGATACGCGACGACCCTATTCACAGGGAGCCGGCCGGGCCGATATACGTTCGAGTGCAACCGGCTGTGCGGCGCCGGCCACGACTTCATGCGCGGCGTGATCGTCGTGCGGCCGGCAGGGACAGGAGTGGAACCATGACGCGTGTTCTCGTCGGTGCGGCGGTCGTCTGGGTCGGCCTGCTGGCGTTTCAAGCGACGGGTGAGTCACAGACGCCCCAGCAGCCGGTCGGCGGGCCGTTGCCCGGCATCACCCCGGTCGAGTTCAGCGAGTTCCGGCTCGGGCTCGAAGACTTCACCGAGGTCGAGACGACCGATGACGGTCTCGGGCCCGCGTTCAACGGCACGAGCTGCGCCGCCTGTCATAACGTGCCGGTGATTGGTGGCGCGGGGATCATCCTCGAGCTGCGGGCCGGCTATCGCGACGGAAGCGGCGGTCATGCGGGACTCAACGCCGCGGGCGACACGCTGATTCACCTGCTCTCGACCCCGACCCACGCCTGCCAGGTGCAGATGCCGGACGATGTGACCGTC
>DASQAX010000433.1:0-7723 GCA_035635535.1 Vicinamibacterales bacterium
GGACAGGGACGACTCGGGTCACGATCGATGCGTCGAGGCACTCGAGCAGGTGGGTGAACCACTGTCCACCGTCTGGCCGGCGATCACGGAAGCCATGCACCTGCTGGCCGAGACCCCACGCGGAACCGACACGTTGTGCGACATGGTCGCCGACGAAGCCCTGGTCCTGCTCGACCTCGGGGCATCCGACATGGCGCGCATGAAGGCGTTGATGCAGAAGTATCGTGACCTGCCGATGGACTTTGCCGACGCAGCTCTCGTCTGCGCCGCCGAGCGCGAGCGGATCACCCGCATCCTCACGCTCGACGGCCACTTCCAGATCTACCGGCTGCCGCGTCGCGCCAGGTTCGCGGTAATCCCGTAGGTCAGCGAGCGGACCCCGAACCCCGAACCTCGAATCTCGAACCACCGAGAGCCCCTCAGCCCGGCGGCCACGCCATCGGTCGGCCGGCAAGCAGGTGCAGGTGGATGTGGAAGACGGATTGGCCCGCCTCGCTGTTGCAGTTGAACACCGTTCGATAACCGCGCTCCGCGTAGCCATTCTGTTTCGCGAGCGCGGCGGCCGCGCGGAACATCGAGCCGACGAGCGCGTCGTTGGCGGGCGTCAGGTCGTTGATGGTCGCGATGTGCTGGCGCGGCATGATCAGCACGTGCAGCGGCGCCTGCGGATTGATGTCCCTGATGGCCACCAGGTCGTTGTCCTGGTGCACGATCGATCCCTTGATCTCGCCGCTGATGACGCGGCAGAAGAGGCACTCGCTCATGGCTACACTCTAGCAGGCAGCTGGCGGCGGGCAGCGGGCAGCCGGGCGTGGATCGTAAGGCAACGATGCTACGTGCTGCCAGCTGCTAGCTGCCTGCTGCCCGCCGCCCGCTGGCCTGGATGATCGCGGTGCGCGCGATGCCTTGAAAATCGTCGCGGACGCGCTCGACGCGTAGAGACGGACGCGCGTTCACGAGCCGCCGCACGTCCTCCTCCTGGCCGTAGCCGAACTCCATCACGAACCAGCCGCCGGGCTTCACCGTCGCAACCGCCGCGTCGAGCACGCCGCCGACGTCGCGCAGGCCGTCCGGCCCGCCGAACAGCGCGACATCGGGCTCGTGGCGCACGTCGCGCGAGAGCGCCGGCTTGTCGCGATCGCGCACGTAGGGCGGGTTGGCGACGACGAGGTCGAAGAGGCCGTCGACGCCGTTGAGGTACGACGTTTCCACGAACCTGACGCGCCCGGCGACGCCGTGCCGCCTCGCGTTCTCGCGGGCCACGTCGAGCGCGGCGCCGGACAGATCGGTCGCGACGACGGCGGCCCCCGGCATCTCGGCCGCCAGCGTCACGGCCAGGATCCCGCTGCCCGTTCCGATGTCCGCGAGGCGCGGCGCCCGAAGGTCGCGCACCAGCGGGAGCGCTTCCTCGACGATGAACTCCGTTTCGGGGCGCGGCACGAGGACGGCGGGCGTCACGAGGAACGGCCGCCCCCAGAACTCGCGCGTGCCGACGATGTAGGCCGTCGGCTCGCTCGTTTCGCGGCGGGCAATCCACTCGGAGAAGCGGGGTTCGAGCGGCGTCGGCGTCGGTTCGCGCAGGTTGGCGAGCAGCGTGGCCTTGTCCCAGCCGAGGATCGTGCGGGCGTAGACATCCACGTCGACGGCTGCTTGGTCAGGCTGGATACCAGCCGCGACGAGGCGTGCGCGCGCCGTCGAGAGCGTGTCGGACAGCATCTCCATCTAGACGGTCGTCGCTTCCTTCAGTTTTTCGGCGTTGTAGAACGTCGTGAGCTGATCGATCAGCTCGCCGGGATCGCCTTCGAGCACGTCGTGCAGCTGATGGGTGGTGAAGTTGATGCGATGATCGGTGATGCGGCTCTGCGGGAAGTTGTACGTGCGGATTTTCTCGGCGCGATCGCCGGTGCCGACCTGCCCGCGCCGTTCCTTCGCCATCGCTTCCTGCTGCTTGCGCATCTCCATCTCGTAGAGCCGAGCGCGGAGCACCTTCATTGCCTTCGCGCGGTTCTTGATCTGCGATTTTTCGTCCTGCTGCGAGACGACCACGCCCGTGGGGATGTGCGTCAGCCGGACGGCCGAGTAGGTGGTGTTGACGCTCTGGCCGCCGGGACCGCTCGAGCAGAACGTGTCGATGCGCAGGTCCTTCTCGTTGATCTGGATGTCGACGTCCTCGGCTTCGGGCAGCACCGCCACCGTGGCCGTCGACGTGTGTATGCGGCCGCTCGCCTCTGTGGCGGGGACGCGCTGAACGCGGTGCACGCCACTCTCGTACTTCAGCCGGCTGTAGACGCCGCGCCCCTCGATCGATGCGATGACTTCCTTCAACCCGCCCGTGCCGCTCTCGCTCGACGACATCGCCTCGATCCGCCAGCCCTGCCGCTCGGCGTAGCGGGAGTACATGCGGAACAGGTCGCCGGCGAAGAGCGCCGCCTCGTCGCCGCCGGTGCCCGCGCGGATTTCGAGGATGACGTTCTTCTCGTCGTTGGGGTCCTTCGGGATCAGGAGAATCTTCAGTTCCTGCAGCAGCGCCTCGCGCCGCACCTCGAGCGTCTTCAGTTCCTCGCGCGCGAGGTCGCGCATGTCCGCGTCGGCGCCGTTGACCAGTTCCTCGGCGCCCTTGATGTCCTGCTCGACGCTCTTGTAGTCGCGGAACTTCTGCACGAGCGGCTCCAGCTCCGACAGCGTCTTCGCCGAACGGCGGTATTCGGCCACGTCGGCCTGCACGTCGGACGTGCCGAGCTTGGTCATGAGCTCGTCGTACTTGTTCTCGACGCTGAGCAGCTTGTCGAACATCATTTCCTCGTGGGGTCCGCGCCACCGGACACCGGCGGCATGAATGCGATCTCATCTCCGTCGCTCACGCGTGCGTTCATCCGCGCGTACTCGGCGTTGACCGCCACCGAGATCGTCTTCTCGTACTCCCGCAGCCCGGGCCACTCGAGCACGAGGTCGTTCCAGATCTCGTGCGCGGTCACGCCCGGCGGCGCCTCCCGAATCAGCTCGCCCGTGCCCGCGAGGTCGCGCAGGCGCGCGAACAGCCGCACGGTCACGCGCATGCGATGCGGTACGCCTTGTCCCGCGCCGCCCGATCCTCGGGGTCCGCCGTCGCCCCCTCCAGCCACACGTCGCCGCCGTCGAAGTGCTCGCGCTTCCAGATCGGCACGATCTGCTTGACGCGCTCGATCGCATAGCGGCAGGCGGCGAAGGCGTCGCCTCGATGCGCCGACGCCGAGGCAATCACGATGCTCGCCTCGCCAATCTCGAGGCGCCCGATCCGATGATGCGCCGCGACGCGCGCCGACGGCCACATCTCCCCGGCCTCGTCCACGATGCGCTGCAGCGCGCGCACGGCGAGCGGCTCGTACGCTTCGTACTCGAGAAACCGCACCTGCCGCCCCTGGTTGTGATCCCGCACGAGCCCCGCGAACGTCACCACGGCGCCGTCGCCCTGCGCGCCCACGCACGCGACGAGCGCATCGGCATCGAGCGGCTCGGAGGTGACCGCGACGAGCGGCGTGGCCATGCCTGTAGTTTACAGGCGCCCGGCTTTATCACTATCTAGACGCCAGAAATGATTCATCGGTCCCGCCCCGCGGCCGAGCCCGGGCGCGTGGCGGATGGCGCCGGCCACGTATGCCTGGGCGGTTGGCACCGCCTCGTGCACGCTGCGCCCGAGCGCAAGCTGCGCCGCGAGCGCGGCCGAAAACGCGCAGCCGGTACCGTGCGTGTGACGTCCGCCGACGCGGTCCGTCGCGTAGTCCGTGAACACCTCGCCGTCGTACACGAGATCGACGATGCGATCGGCCGATCCGGCTTCCGACTTCGCTCGTCGCGCTTCGTCGGACGGGGTAGCCGGACCCCATCCCGCGGGAGCATGCCCGCCCGTGATCACGACGTAGGCCGGCCCGAGCGCGAAGATGCGCCGCGCCGCTTCGCGCCGGTCGTCTTCCGTGCGGATGCGAGTACCCGACAACAGTTCCGCCTCGAGAATATTGGGCGTCACCACGTGCGCGCGTGCCAGCAGCTCTTTCTTCATCGCGAGCAGCCCTTCGTCATCCAGCAGCAGATCGCCGCTCGACGCCGTGATGACGGGATCGACGACGAGGAACGGAATCTCGAGATCGGCGACGGCGGCCGCGACGGCCTCGACGACGGCGGCGTTGGCGAGCATGCCCGTCTTGGCGGCGTGCACGCCGATGTCGGACACGACGGCCTCGAGCTGCGACGTCACGAGATCGGCCGGCATCGCCGCGCTCGCGATCACGCCGGTCGTGTTCTGCGCGGTCACCGCGGTAATGGCGCTGACGCCGAACACGCCGTGCGCCGCGAACGTCTTGAGGTCGGCCTGGATGCCGGCGCCCGCGCTCGAATCGCTGCCGGCAATGGTCAGCGCGACTCGCACGGCTACTTGCCGAGCACGAGGAGGTACTGAAAGGGCAGGTTCTCTCGAGCCAGCACGCGCAGGCCCGCGGCGCGCGCCTCGGCTTCCATCACGCTGCTGTCGACGCGCACCCCTTCGTTGGCATTCGACGAAGGGCCGGGACCGCCCTGGCCCGGCTTGTAGTTGACGACGCCGATGCGGCCGTTCGGCTTCAGCGCGCGCGACAGCGTGCGCAGGAACATCACCCGGTTGTCGACTTCGGTATACACGTCCACGACGGCGATCGCGTCGAGCGCGCCTGCCGGCAGATGTGGATCGGTGACGGTGCCCAGCACGGCCCGGACGTTCTGCAGGCCTTCGCGGCTGACGCGGCGGCGAGTCGCCTCGATCATCTGCCGCTGCACGTCCTCGGCGTAGACGAGGCCGTTCGGCCCGACGCGCCGGGCGAGCTGCATGGTGAACCACCCCGAGCCCGCGCCGATGTCGGCAACCCTCGACCCGTCCGCGATGGCGAGCGCGTCCATGATCTGATCGGGCTTCTGCCAGTCGGCGCGATCCGGGCTTTCGAGGAGTCCGAGATCCTCCGGCGGAAAGAGATGACCGGTGCGCTGCGGCGCGACGGTCTGCGGGCCGGCCTGAAGGCCGGCCCCTACGACGGTGGCCAGCACGAAGGCGTAGAGGCCGACCTTCAGGTCGGCCTTCATCGCGCCTTCTCCTTGCCCGGGATGCCTGGCGTCGTCATTTCTTCAGCTGACAAGATCGCATCGAGCTGCTTCGCATCCAGCAGCTTGCGCTCGAGCACGAGCTCGCGAATCGGCCTCCCCGTCTTGACGGACTCCTTCGCGATCTCCGCGGTCTTCGCGTACCCGATATACGGGCTGAGCGCGGTCGCGACCGCGGTGCTGCGGTCCAGCAGCTCGCGGCAGCGTGCTTCGTCGGCCTCGATGCCGTCCACGCAGAGCGTCTCGAGCGCTTCCATCGCCCCGCAGAGGATCGTCGACGCGTGCAGCGCGTTCCACGCGATCACCGGCATCATCACGTTCAGCTCGAGCTGCCCTGCCTCGGCGGCGGCGCAGACGGTGGCGTTGCAGCCGATCACCTGGTAGCAGACCTGGTTCACCATCTCCGCGATCGACGGATTCACCTTGCCCGGCATGATCGACGAGCCCGGCTGCACCGCGGGCAGGACGATCTCGGCGATCCCGGCGCGCGGTCCGCTGGCGAGCAGCCGGAGATCGCTGGCGACCTTTGAGAGCTCCACCGCCAGCCGCCGCATCGCGCCCGAGTAGGCGACCACGTCGCCCATGCTCTGCGTGACGCGAAACCGGTTGGCGGCGGGGACGAGGTCCACCGCAAGCGCGCGCGAGAGGTTCGAGATCGCGAGCCGTGTGTAGTCGTCGCCCGCGTTCAACCCGGTGCCGACCGCGGTCGCGCCGAGGTTCAGCTCCTTCAGCTGCTCCGCCGCCTGCTCGACATCGTCGGCGCCGCGCTCGATGCACGCGGCGTAGCCGCCGAACTCCTGGCCGAGCGTCATCGGCACCGCGTCCTGCAGGTGCGTCCGGCCCACCTTCAGCACGTGCGCGAACGCGCCCGCCTTCTCCTGCAGCGCCGACGCCAGGCCGCGCGCGGAGTCCACGAGCGGCCGCATGCCGATCAGCAGCGCGAGGCGCGTCGCCGTCGGGAACACGTCGTTGGTGGACTGTCCCATGTTCACGTGGTCGTTCGGGTGGACGAGCGTGTACTCGCCCCGCGCGCCGCCGAGGATTTCTGCGGCGCGATTGGCAATCACCTCGTTCGTGTTCATGTTGTGCGAGGTGCCGGCGCCCGCCTGGTACACGTCGACGACGAACTGATCGCGCAGCGCGCCGGCGCGGATCTCGTCGGCCGCGCGCACGATGGCGTCCGCGACGCGCGTGTCGAGACGCCCGAGCGCCCCGTTGGCTTCGGCCGCGGCCCGCTTGATCAGGACCGTGGCGGTGACGAGATCGGAGGGCGCGCGCAGGTCGCTGATGCGGAAATTCGCGACCGCCCGGGCGGTCTGGATGCCGTAGTACGCATCGGCGGGAACGTCGAGCTCACCGAGAGGATCGCGCTCGGTTCGAAACGGCATGGGTGTGGGCCGGTCTAAAGACCGGCCCCTACGACGTCGTAGGGGCCGACCCTCAGGGACGTCGTAGGGGCCGACCTTCAGGTCGGCCCCAGGAATTATACTGGCGCGATGCTTCCACAGTTTTTCGACAGCGTGCTTTCGCTGACCGTGAGGACCTCGACCGATCTGCCGCCCGACGTCCGCGCCGCGATGAAGGTCGCGCTGGGACAGGAGGACTCCGCGACCCAGTCGGGACAGGCGCTCGCCATCATCGCCGAGAACATCGACCTCGCCTCCGACTGCGAGGGCGCCATCTGCCAGGACACCGGCATGCCGACCTTCGAGGTCCACGTGCCGATCGGCGCCAACCAGGTCGAGATGCGCCGGCAGATTCGCGACGCGGTGGCGGAAGCGACGAAACGCGGCAAGCTGCGTCCCAACTCGGTCGATTCGATCACCGGCGAGAACTCGGGGACCAATCTCGGGCCCGGCACGCCAATCGTCCACTTCGACCAGTGGGAGCGCGACGACATCGAGATCAAGCTGATCCTCAAGGGCGGCGGCTGCGAGAACATGAACGCGCAGTACTCCGTGCCGGTGGAGCTGCCGAACCTCGGGCGCGCCGACCGCAACCTCGAAGGCGTCCGCAAGTGCATCCTCCACGCGGTGTGGAACGCGCAGGGCAAGGGGTGCGCGCCCGGCGCCGTCGGCGTCTGCATCGGCGGCGATCGCACGTCGGGCTACGTGCACGCGAAGGAGCAGCTGTTCCGCACGCTCGATGACGTCAACCCGGATCCGCGGCTCGCGGAGCTCGAAGCGTCGATCATGGGCGAGGTGAACAAGCTGGGCATCGGCACGATGGGATTCGGCGGACGCGTGTCGCTCATCGGCTGCAAGGTCGGCGTGCAGAACCGGCTGCCGGCGAGCTTCTTCGTCTCGGTCGCCTACGACTGCTGGGCGTTCCGCCGGCTCGGCGTCGTGCTCGATGCGACGACCGGCGCGATCACGCAGTGGCTCTATCGCGATCCCGCCAACCCGGCGATAGCGATGGCCGACCAGGCGGGCTTCCAGCGCACCGGACGTGAGATCGCGCTGCAGGCGCCGCTGACCGAGGAGCAGATGCGCTCGCTGAAGGTGGGCGACGTGGTGCTCGTGTCGGGCCGCATGTTCACGGGGCGCGACCAGGTGCACGCGTACCTGATGAAACACGATCCGCCCGTGGACATGCGCGGCTCCGTCCTGTATCACTGCGG
>DASQAX010000434.1:0-6477 GCA_035635535.1 Vicinamibacterales bacterium
GACGAAGAGCGCCACCGGCTGGCGTTGATCGTGGTGCTCGACAACCTCGTCAAGGGAGCCGCGGGCCAGGCCGTGCAGAACCTCAATATCGTCCTTGGCCTCGACGAGCGGACGGGCCTGCTCTGATGGCGAGCAAGCCCCGGTTCGTGGTGAAGCTCGGCGGCGAGCTGCTCGAGCAGCCTGACGACCTCGCGCGTGTCGCCACAGGAATCGCCGCGCTCGCGCAGCGCACCTCGCTGGTCGTCGTGCACGGCGGCGGGCGCGAGATCGACTCCGCGCTCGCCACCGCCGGCATCCCGAAGCAGCAGGTGGACGGCCTGCGCGTCACCGACGCGCGGACGCTCGACGTCGTGGTCGCGGTGCTCGCCGGCGCGATCAACACGCGGCTGGTCGCCGCGCTGCGAAAGGCGGGCGCGCGGCCGGTCGGGCTCACCGGCGCCGACGCGTCGGTCGCGACGATGAAGCGGTCGCATCCGATTGCGAGCGTCGCGGGGCCCAAAGTGGACCTCGGGCTCGTCGGGTCGCCCATCAACAACGGCTCGCCGCAGCTGCTGACGGACCTGCTCGCGCGCGGCTACGTGCCGGTGGTCGCGTGCATCGGCGCCACGCGCGACGGCCAGCTGCTGAACGTCAACGCCGACACGCTCGCCGCGCACCTCGCCTCGTCCCTGGGGGCCCGGCGGCTCGTGATTGCCGGCGGCACCTCCGGCGTGCTGGACGAAGCCGGACAGACGATTGCGCGTCTCGACTCGCGCCGCGCGGCGCGGATGATCAAGGCCGGTACGGCGAACAAGGGAATGGTCGCCAAGCTCGAAGCGTGTCGCACGGCGCTCCGCAGCGGCGTCGGCGACGTGCTGATCGCCAACGGCCGCGAGGTGGCGCTCGACACGCTGGCGGCGGTAACCGGGCCGCTGGCCGGATGCACGCAGGTGGTGCGATGAACAAGTTGACGCTCGACGACATCAAGGCGCTCGAAGCGCGCCACGTGGTCACGACCTACAAGCGGCAGCCGGTCGCGTTCGTCCGCGGCAGCGGCTCGCGCCTGTACGACGTGGACGGGCGTGAATACCTCGACCTCATCTCGGGCATCGGCGTCGCGTCGCTCGGCCACGCGCATCCGGGCCTCGCCGCGGCCCTCGCCGATCAGGCGTCAACGCTGCTGCACACGTCGAACCTCTATTACCACCCGCTGCAGGGACAGGCGGCCGCGCGGCTGACGAAGCTGTCCGGCCTGGCACGCGCGTTCTTTGCCAACAGCGGCACCGAAGCGGTGGAAGGCTGCCTGAAGTTCGCCCGGCGCTACTGGTTCACGCAGGGCGCGACCGCACGGACCAATTTCGTGGCGCTCGAGAACTCGTTCGGCGGCCGGACGATGGGCGCGCTGTCGGTCACGTGGGACGAGCACTACCGCGCGCCGTTTCAGCCGCTGATCGGCCAGGTGACCTTCATCCGGTCCGGCGACGTCGCCGCGCTCGAGGCCGCGGTGAACGACAGGACCGCGGCGATCATCGCGGAGCCGATCCAGGGTGAAGGCGGCATCCGGCCGCTGTCGCAGGAGTTCGCGCAGGCGATAGGGAGCGTCTGCCGCCGCACCGGCACGCTGTACATCGCGGACGAAGTGCAGACGGGCCTCGGCCGCACCGGCTATCCGTTCTACTTCCCGGTGCTCGGCCTCGAGCCGGACCTGGTCAGCGTCGGCAAGGCGCTCGGAAGCGGCGTGCCCGTCGGAGCGATGCTGATGACCGAGCGCGTCGCGGCAGCGATCTCGCCCGGCGATCACGGCACGACCTATGGCGGCAACCTGCTCGCGTGCCGTGCCGCGTTGTTCTTCCTCGAGCAGCTGATGGACAACGGCGTGCTGGAGCACGTGAAGGCGGTCGGACCGCTCCTCGAGCGGCGGCTGCGCGCGCTGGCGCTGAAGCATCCGGTGATTGTCGAAACGCGCGGCGTCGGCCTGATGCAGGGGCTGCAGCTCGCCGTGGACGCCGCGCCCATCGTCGACGGCGCGCGCGAGCGCGGGCTGCTCGTGAATCGCACGAACGAGAAGGTGGTGCGGATGCTGCCGCCGCTGACGATCGAGGCGGCGGATATCGATCGAGCCGTGGAGATCCTCGACGAGGTGTTTGCCGCCGTCGAGGCGGAGGTGCACGCGTGATCTCATTGCCGCTGGTGGTTCGGGGTTCGGGGTTCGAGGTTCGTGCGCGAAACGTCACCGACGAGCCAATCACGATTTGCACGGCTTCAGCCGACGAAGCCGACGCGATCCACGAGCTGATCGACGAGCACCTGGCAGAAGGCCACCTGCTGCCGCGCAAGCTTGGCGAAATCCTCGTCCATGCACACCGCTTCGTCGTCGCGGTCCAGGATGACGAGGTCCTCGCGTGCGCGGAGCTGGCGCCCTTGAGCCGCTCGGTCGCGGAAGTCCGGTCGATGGTCGTCCGGCGCGACGCACGCGGCAGCGGCGTCGGCCGGAGCATCGTGAACGAGCTCGTGCGCCGCGCCGAGGCGGCCGGCTTCGAGAAGCTGTGCGCCTTCTCGCACACGCCCGGCTACTTCGTCCATCTCGGGTTCTCGATCGTTCCGCACGAGTGGCTGCCCGAGAAGATCGTCACCGACTGCCACGCCTGCAGCCAGTTCCGGCGCTGCGGGCAATACGCCGTCGTGCGCGCGCTCGAACGGCCGCGCCACGGCTGCGTCCCGCTGGCCGCCCTGCATGGCTGACCTCATGGCGGTCACGCGGCACACGTCGATCGCGCCGATCGACGGCGGCATCACCGCGCCGACCGGGTTCCGGTCGGCGGCGCTGCACTGCGGCATCAAGGCGAAAGCCGGCGCGCTCGATCTCGCCGTCCTCGCCGTGGACACGTTTGCGTCGATGGCCGGCCTGTTCACGACCAATCTCGCGCAGGCGGCGCCTGTGCTGGTCTCGAAGCGGCACCTCGACGTGACCCGCGGCACCGGCTGCGCCATCGTGGTGAACAGCGGCTGCGCGAACGCCTGCACCGGCGAAGAGGGGCTGGCCAACGCGCGGCGGATGACCGAGGAGGTCGCGAGCGCGCTTGGCTGCGAGCCCGAGCAGGTGCTGGTCGCCTCGACGGGCGTGATCGGCGTCGCGCTGCCGATCGACCGCGTCGCGGCCGGCATCCAGGAGGCGTGCTCGTCGCTCGCTCACGGCAAGGGAAGCGAGGCCGCGCAGGCGATCATGACGACCGATCCGTTCCCCAAGGAACACGCGGTGCGCGTCACGACGCCGCGCGGTTCGTTTTCGATCGGCGCGATGGCGAAGGGCTCGGGGATGATCGAGCCGAACATGGCGACCATGCTCGGCTTCATCGCGACCGATGCGCAGGTCGCGCCGGCGATGCTGCACCGCGCGCTCGCCGAGTCCGCGCGCGACACGTTCAACGCCATCACCGTCGACGGCGAGTGCTCGACCAACGACTCGCTGTTCGCGATGGCGTCGGGCAACAGCGGCGTCGTGATTGACGAGGAGCTCTATCCCGCGCTGCTCGACGGGCTGCTGTCGGTCTCCCGGCCGCTTGCGCTCGGCATCGTTCGCGGCGGCGAGGGGGCGACGAAGGTGATTGCGGTCAGCGTCTACGACGCGAACACCGTCGACGAGGCGAGGCAGGTGGCGCGGACGATTGCGAACTCGCCGCTCGTCAAGACGGCGGTGCACGGCGCGGACCCGAACTGGGGCCGCATCGTCGCGGCGGCCGGACGCGCCGGTGTCCGGTTCGACATGCAGCGCGTCACCGTCCGCATCGGCGGCATCCTGCTGTTCGAGAACGGTCTGCCGCACGACGAGTCGGCGGCGAGGGCGGCGGAGATCCTGAAGCGCGATACCGTGGACATCGAGATCAGTCTGGGAGCAGGCAATGCATCAGCGACGATCTGGGGGTGCGACCTCAGTGCTGAATACGTCCGGATCAATGGCGAGTACCGGACTTAGCGGACCGGGCGTGAGCATGGCGAAGGACTTCCTGTCGGTCCTCGATCTGTCCGCCGGCGAGGTCGCGCGGCTCCTGGACATCGCGCGGCAGATGAAGGCCGACCGTCGGCTCGGACGCCAGGCGCCGACGGCGCACGCGCTCGCCGGACGTCACGTGGCGATGCTGTTCGAGAAGCCGTCGCTGCGGACGCGGTCCACCTTCGAGATCGCGGTGAAGGAACTGGGCGCCGAGACGCTGCACGTCCCGTCGGAGTTCGCGGACGGCACGCGCGAGCCGCTCGAGGACGTCGCGAGAAATCTCGAGCGATGGGTCCACGCGGTCGTGGTGCGGACCTACGCACACGAGAAAGTTGCGTCGATGGCGGCGGTCGCGCCGCGACTCCACGTCATCAATGCGCTCAGCGACGAGCAGCATCCCTGTCAGGCGCTCGCGGACATGATGACGCTGCAGGAGCACTGGGGTTCGCTGCGCGGACGGCGCATCGCCTTCGTCGGCGACGGCAACAACGTCGCGACGTCGCTCGCGCACGCCACGGCGCTGCTCGGGGTGCCGCTTCACGTGGCCTCCCCTCGCGGGTATGAATTGCCTGCCGAGGTCGTGGACGAGGCGCGCCGCGTCGCCAGGGACGGCGCAGAGCTGCAGTTGTTCAGCGAGCCGTGCGAAGCCATTCGCGGGGTGGATGCCGTCTACACGGACGTGTGGACGTCGATGGGACAGGAAGGCGAGACGGAGCTGCGCAAGCAGGTGTTCGGCGCGTATCAGGTGGACAGCCGGCTGATGGCGTCGGCGGCGCCCGGGGCGCTCTTCATGCACTGCCTGCCGGCGCACCGCGGCGAAGAAGTGACCTCCGAGGTGCTCGACTCGCCAGCGTCGGTCGTCCTCGACCAGGCCGAGAACCGCCTGCACGCCCACAAGGCTCTGCTGTTGATGCTGCTGTCGTAGGCGGACCTGCCTACTGCCGACTGTCCACTGCCCACTGCCCACTAGAATGAGCCAGCATGGCTGACAAGCCCTGGCTGGCGCAGTACGACGCGGACGTTCCGAGGTCGCTTCAGCCGTACCCGGACAAGACGCTGCTCGACTACCTCTCGTCACTCGCGCGTGACAACGGCTCGAAGCCCGCGCTGCTCTTCAAGGGCGCCGAGGTTTCCTACGCCCAGCTTCACCGCGAGAGCGACGCGTTTGCCGCCGCGCTCGCCGCGCTCGGCGTCAGGAAGGGCGACCGGGTGGCGCTGATTCTTCCCAACTGCCCGCAGTTCTTCGTCGCGGAAATCGGCGCGTGGAAGGCCGGCGGCGTGGTGTGTCCCGTCAACCCCACGTACACGGAGCGGGAGCTCGAACACGCGCTGAAGGCGACCGGCGCGGAGACCGTCGTGACGCTGACCCCGTTCTACGACCGCCTCAAGGAGGTGCAGCCGCGAACCGCGGTGCGCAACATGATTGCGACCTCCATCAAGGACTACCTGCCGCCGGTGCTCCGCGTCCTGTTCACGCTGTTCAAGGAGAAGTCCGGCGGCCATCGCATCACGATCTCGCAGGGGGATCGCTGGTTCCTCGACCTCCTTCGGCAGCATCGCGACACGCCGCCGCCGGCGGTCCCGGTGCGCGGCGACGATCGCGCCGTCATCCTCGCGAGCGGCGGAACCACCGGCACGCCGAAAGGGGTCGTCGGCCTCCATCGCCACTACGTCGCCGCGGGCCTGCAGCTCTACGAGTGGACGAAATCCGCGAAGCGCGCGTGGGTTGACGCCATCATGCTGCCGCTGCCGCTCTTCCACGTCTACGCGAACGTGGGCGTGCAGCCGCTCGCCTTCATCGGCCCGAACCCGTTGTCGCTCATCCCGAACCCGCGCGACATCGACGATCTGATCAAGACGATCAAGCAGGTCAAGCCGGCGTTTTTCAACGGCGTTCCGACGCTCTACAACGCCATCCTCAATCACCGGGACGTCCGCGCGGGCAAGATGGATCTCAGTTCCATCAAGCTGTGCTTCTCTGGCGCCGCCGCGTTGATGGCGGAAACGAAGCGCCAGTTCGAGGCGCTCACCGGAGCGCGCCTCATCGAGGGCTACTCGCTGACCGAAGGGATGATGGCGTGCTGCGTCAACCCGGTGCAGGGGACGAACAAGCTCGGGTCGATCGGCGTACCCCTGCCCGACGTCGAGGTCCGCATCGTCGATGCGGACGACCCCGGGCGCGAGATGGGAGTCGATGACGTCGGCGAGATGCTGATTCGCGCCCCGCAGCACATGGTCGAGTACTGGAACAACCCGGGCGAGACCGCGGAAACCCTGCGCACCCACGGCACGGGAGGCCCCTGGGTCCACACCGGCGACCTTGCGCGCATGGACGCCGACGGCTTCATCTTCATCGTCGATCGCAAGAAGGACATGCTGAAGACGAGCGGCTTCCAGGTGTGGCCGCGCGAGATCGAGGAGGTCCTTGCGGCACACCCGGCGGTGATGGAGGTGGGCGTGGCGGGCGTTCCCGACCAGGCCAAGGGGGAAGTCGCGCACGCGTGGGT
>DASQAX010000435.1:0-2027 GCA_035635535.1 Vicinamibacterales bacterium
CTAATTCGTCGCCGGTCCCGCCGCCGCCTTATCCAACTCCGCCACGTTCGTCATGCGGTTGCCGTGGAACGGGGCGATCGTCTGCACGTCGAGCTTCAGCCGCTTGATGTTGTCGTTGAGCGCCTTCGCGCTCGGCACCGCGGGCGGAATCAGCGCCGTGCCGGCCTGCGCGGGCGGCGTGAACGCGTCCGGCTCGCCGAGAATCTTCTCCGCCGGCAGATAGACGACGAGCATGTCGCCGGTGTGCTCGTACCCCTGCAGCCGATGGAGCTCGATGACCCGCTTGCCGTCGGTCAGCCTGCCGTTGTCGCCCACGGTCTGAATCTTCACGGCCTTCTTCGACGAGGCGAGCCGGTCGGGCGCAATCGTGTGCGGCGTCTTGGCGACGCGCTCGAGGAACGCCTTGTTGGACTGATACGTGACGATCGTCGCGCCTTCGTCGATCGCCGCCCGAATGCCGCCCAGATGATCCCAGTGATGATGCGACGTCACCACATAACGGATCGGCTTGTTCGGAATCAGCTCCTTCGCCTTTGCGAGGACCGCTTCCGCCCGCGCCTGGTTGAGCGGCGTGTCGACGACGACGATGTGGTCGGCCATCTCGATGGCGAGGCTGTGATGTGACGTGCCGGTCAGGTAGTAGACACCCTCGGCCAGCTTCTGCGACTCGACGCGCACCGGCGGCGGCTGGAAGTTGCGGACGTTCTGCGGCACCTGGATGTCGGCGGCGGGGTTCACCGTGACCGCTGACACCGTGATGTCGTATGCGGGATAGCCGTCCTGCGTCTGGACGAGGCGCGACGGGAGCTGAAGGCCGCTGAAATCCTTGTAGCCCGAGTACGTCGTCTCGATGAGCATGTCGCCGACGATCGGCTGGTCGATCCACGTGCGGACCTTCTCGACCTGCCCCTGCGCGTTGACGGTCCCTTCCATCTTGTACTTGCCGCCGATGGTGAACGCGACGGTATTCCCTTTCACGGTGGCGTTGTTGGCCATCGCGGCCTTCACGAAGCCGATCGGCGTGGCCCAGAGCATGAGCATCCGCTCGGGCGCGGCGTCGGGGTTGGGAGCGGCCATCGGCGCCGCGCCGGCCGGCGCGTTGGGCGGAGGCACCGGCTGGTTCCACGCGTAGTTGCCGCTGACCACCGCGATCTGGCGCTGGTCGCCGAAGAACGGCGCGCCGCCGCCTCTCGGCATGACCGCGCCCATCGTGCGCAGCAGCTCGACGCGCATGCTGGCCGTGTCGTAGTTGACGAGCGCGGTGAAGTTCTTCACCTCGACCCGCGGCCAGGGATCGGAGGGGGAATAGTTCTGACCGACCGAGAAGTTCGCGCCGGAGCCGGTGATCTGCAGGGTCTTGACCCTGGCCACACCCATCTTGTCCGCCGCGGTCTGCAGCGCGCCCTGCTGGGCCGACAGGCTGGATGTCATCACGACGAAGCCGAACACGGCCAAAGCGATGTACCTATGCATGGTGGTTCTCCAAATACGAATAGGCCGACCTGAAGGTCGGCCTCTACGTCCGATCGTAGGCCTCTACGTCCGATCGTAGAGGCGGACCTTCAGGTCCGCCTGATGGCGGTCGATCGTAGCGGCGGACCTGCGGATCCGCCTGAACAGCCGCCTAGTATACTGCCGGATCGACCATGACTACCGCGACGCCACCGCAATCCACCAACAGTGTGAACGTCTCCCGCTCGCTGATGCTCATTGACGGCAAGCCGATCGAGAGCGCCGACGGCCGATACCTCGACATCGAGAACCCGGCGAACCGCACCATCATCGCCCAGGTGCCACGCGCGGGCGATGCGGACGTCGACGCGGCGGTCCGCGCCGCCGCTGCCGCGTTCGACACATGGAGGCGCGTGACGCCGAAGGACCGCGGCCGGATGCTGCTGCGCATCGCCGACGCCGTTGAGGCGGAGACCGAGTCGCTGGCGCGTATCGTCGCGCTCGAGACCGGCAACGCCATCCGCACGCAGGCGCGCCCGGAGATCAGGAGTGCCGCCGACGTGATCAGGTATTAC
>DASQAX010000436.1:0-4224 GCA_035635535.1 Vicinamibacterales bacterium
CGCGAGAAGCGCTGTGCGTTCGCGCGCAGCCGATCGACGTCGAACGGCGTCGCGGCCGCCCGTTCGAGCGCCGCCGTGAGCGAGGCGGACGAGAGCTCGTCGAAGAGGATGCCGGTCTCGCCCGGGATCACGGTTTCGAGCGCGCCGCCTCGCGCGAACGCGACGACCGGCCGTCCGCAGGCCTGCGCCTCGACCGGCACGATCCCGAAGTCCTCCTCGCCCGGCAGCAGGATCGCGAGCGCGCGGCGGTATTCGTCGCGAATCTCGTCGTCGGTCGCGCGGCCGATGAACTCGACGTGGCTTGTCCCGAGCGAAGTCGAGGGGCTTGCCCCGGGCGTGGTCGAGGAGCCGTTCGCGTGCCGCTCGAGCCGCGCACGGTCGGGCCCGTCGCCGACGATGCGCAGCGTCGCGCCGGCGCGGCGGCAGGCGTCGATCGCCACGTCAATCCGCTTGTACGGGACCAGCGCGGACACAATCAGAAAATGCTGTCCGGGCGGCGTCGTGTCGGGGTGGTAGAACGACGTGTCGACGGGTGGATACACGATTGTCGCCTCGCGATTGTAGTATCGGCGGATCCTCCCCGCAACGTGGTGAGAATTCGCGACGAAGCGTCCGACACGCGACGCCGTTGCCGCGTCCCATCGCGCCAGCCTCCCGAGCATCGGGGCGTAGAGCCACCGGCTGGCGAACGCGCCGACCCGCTCGGGGCCGAAGTACGCGTCGAACTGATCCCAGGCGTATCGCATCGGCGAGTGGCAGTAACAGATGTGCCGCGCCCGCCCGGGTGCGACGACGGCCTTGGCCGCGCAGTGGCTCGAGCTGATGACCAGGTCGTAGGCGTCGAGGTCGAACTGCTCGATGGCGGTCGGGTAGAGCGGCAGCAGCGTCCGGTAACGCGTGCGCGCGAACGGCAGCTTCTGCAGGCCCGACGTGATGATGCGATGCCGCTCGATTGCCGGCGACACCGAACCGGGGACGTGGAAGAGCGTGAAGATGTCGGCGTCCGGGTACTGCTCGCAGAGCGCCTCGAGCACCTTCTCGCCGCCGCGCATCCCGGTGAGCCAGTCGTGGACGAGCGCGACGCGGCTCAGTTCCACGAAGCCACCAGCCGATAGATGTCGTGCGTCCGCGCGACCGAGCGCTCCCACGAGAAATCGCGCGCGCGGATCAGGCCTTTCCGCCGCATCTCGTCGGCCAGCGCCGGGTCGCTCAGCACGCGGCGCATGCCCGCGACGATCGACGCGACGTCGTACGGATCGACGAGCATCGCCGCGTCGCCCGCGACTTCGGGCAGCGACGACACGTTCGACGTGACGACCGGCGTGCCGCTGGCCATCGCCTCGAGCGGCGGCAGGCCGAAGCCTTCGTAGAGCGACGGGAAGACGAACACCGCCGCCAGCCGATAGAGCGCCGCGAGCGTCTCGTCGGGAAGAAACCCGAGGAACCGCACGTGCTTGTGCAGCTTGTGGATGTGGACGGCGCGGCGCAGCGCCGGCGCCTTCGAGATCTCGTCGCCGATGATCAGCAGCTTCAGCTCCTCGAACTCGCCTTTCCGCAGCTCGGCGAACGCCTCGATCAGCCGCACCAGGTTCTTGTGCGGCTTGATGCCGCCCACGTACAGCACGAACCGCTGGTGAAGCTGGAAGCGCTCGCGTACGCGCTCGACCTCCTCCTCCGGCGGCTCGATCCAGAACCGCTCGTCGATGGCGTTGTAGACGACCGAAATCTTCTCCGGCGGCACGTTGAAGAAGCGCAGGATGTCGCGCTTCGATGCCTCCGAGACCGTGAGGATGCGGTCGGATCGCCTCGCGGCGCTCCACATGGCGCCGCGCGCGTACGCGTGCGCCGCGCGGTTCGGCAGGTACTGCGGGAACATCAGGTGGATGCAGTCGTGGATCGTCACCACCGAGCGGCACCGGACGGCGACCGGCAGCACGTAGTGCGGCGCGTGATAGACGTCGGGCTTCTCGCGCATCAGCACCCACGGCACGTGGACCTGCTCGGCGACGGAGTAGTTGCGGGCGCGCTCGAGAACCGCGCGGAAGTTCGCACCCAGTGTGGCGGCCACGCCCATGTCGGGTTCGTGGCAGAGGAGCACGTATTCGTTCGCCTGATCGATGCGCGACAGGTGCCTCAGGAGGTTCCTGATGTAGGTCCCGATGCCGAAGTCGTGGAGTTTCCGGGCATCGATCGCGATTCGCACTGCTGGAAGTTTATCGGGAATCCTAGCGATCCCAACCGGCCCATTCCATCCGGTGCTTCCGCCGGATGTCTCGAATGGTGCCTGGATACACGTCGTCGCGACGCGCGGCCTCGACGGCCTGGTCCATGCGCTCCTTGATCTGGTTCGCCGACGACTTCATGTCGTCGATCCAGCCGAAGCAGTCGTACTGGTTGCTGACCGCGGTCTTGACGCCGTTGGCCACGTACAGCGCGAACCAGGGACGGTCACCGCCGGTGGACACGGCGCTGGCGACGCACAGCTTCGAGTTGCGCTGCCAGCTGGCATCCACCTGGTCGCCGGCGCGCGCAATCACCTGCACCGCCTGCTCGAAGCGCGCGGCGCCCCTGTCGCGCGCCGATTCGCTCTCCGACGGGCCGCCGGTCGCCTGCCGCAGCGCCTCGAGCGGCGTCTGCGTCGAGGCCACGGTGTGGCCGCTCATCAGCGCGGTCGCGTGATCGATCGCGATGGCGAACGACAGTCCCTGCGCTCCCGTATTCGACATCGAGTTGATGCCGATGACGGTGCCGCTGCGGTCGAGCAGCGGGCCGCCGCTGTTGCCAGGATTGATCGCCGCATCCGTCTGGATCAGCGTCACCCCGCCAGCCTGCCGCAGCGCGCTGACGATGCCGCGGGTGACGGTGTTGGACAGGGTGCCGAGCGCGTAGCCGATGGCGATGACCTCCTCGCCGGGCCTCGCGTTGGCCGCGGTGCCCATGCGCAGCGTCGCCTGTTGCGGGTTCGCGTTGTACACCTGGAGCAGCGCGACGTCCACCGACGGCGAGGCGCTCACGACGCGTGCCGTGTATCTGGCGCCGCCCGCCCGCAGGTTGACGGAGCTCTGACCCTCGACGACGTGATTGTTGGTGACGACGAGGTCCGGCCGGACGAAGAATCCGCTGCCGCGGCCGGTACCGGTGTCGATGGAGGCGATCGCCGGGAGCGCCGCGCTGACGACATCTTCGATGGAGCCGGCGGAAACGGGAGCCGGGGCGGCGTCACCGGCCTCGTTGCCCGGCACCCGGGTCGGCATGATGTTGCCGGTGACCGGTGCGACGAATGTATCCGACGCCTGCGCGACCGGCGCCTGCGCCGGTTCGGGCTGCTGCGGCGCCGCGTCTGCCGCGACGGCGGCCGGCACTGCCGGCGCGGTCTGCCGCGACTGAAAGAAATAGTAGGCGCCGCCGAGGCCGACGGCCGCGACGAGAATCAGGATGACGAGAGGCGGCGGGCCGCTCCGCTCCGGGGCCTCCGTGACCTCCTGGACGAGGACCGTGGGCAGATTTTCCCGCTGGAAGCCGCATCGGCACTCCGCGAGCCGCGTCGGGACGCGACGTCCGCAGGACGGGCAGACCCAGGAGAATTGATCGCCGGCCGGCTCACTCATGGCTTGATCGGTTATCGGGCAAATCGCCCTTGATCTTCAGATACCAGCGCAGCCATCGAGCCCAGCCGGGGTGATGCTTTTCGTAGAACGCGATGTGGCTGCGGCGGTAGGCGCGGTGGGCGGCAGCTGACGCCGTGGCCCTCGATTGGCCGCGTAAATGGATGACCTCGGCGGCGGGCCAGAACACGACGTGGCGCCCCCGCGCGCGCACGGCCGCGCAGAAATCGACGTCCTCGGTGTACATGAAGAAGCGCTCGTCCATCAGGCCGACGGCTTCCGCGTCCGCGCGGCGTACCAGCAGGCACGCGCCGCTCACCCAGTCCACGTCCCGCTCGTGCCGCGTGATCGACTCGACATAGGTCGCGATTGGGCCGCTGCGGCCGCTTCCGCGGACGAGCAGCTTCTGCCGGAGCTCGGCGAGCGGCGAGATCATGCTGCCGAACGAGAGCTCGGCGCGGCCATCCGCGTCGACGAGACGCGGGCCCACGATGGCGGCATCGGGCCGCGCGTCGAGCGCGGCCACCAGAGAATCGACGGCGCCGGCCGGCACCGAGGTGTCCGGGTTCAGCAGCAGGATCAGCTCACCGAACGTCTGCTGGATGCCGAGGTTGTTCGC
>DASQAX010000437.1:0-20800 GCA_035635535.1 Vicinamibacterales bacterium
ACGCGGTGAAGGCGCTCGACGCCGACATCTTCATCCCGGGGCATGGGCCCATCCCCGACGACCCGAAGCAGACGCGAGCGTTACTCGACCGCATGCGGCAGATCCTCGTGGATACGCGAGACCGAATCCAGAACGAGATTACGCGGGGCGCGACCGAAGATCAGGTCGTCGCGACGGTCACGCTCCAGCAGTACGAGAAGATGCCGCAGTTCGCCGGGACGAAGGAAGCCGTCGTCCGGCGAATGTACAAAGAACTGAAGGGCACCCTCCAGTAGGCAGTGTAGGCCGGGTCCTTTCGGACCCGGCAGATTGTCCGCGTTACGCTCACAGTCGACCAGTCGTGAACACGCGACTGCGCATCATGGTTGCGCGTCGTTGTCCCATCGGGGGATCGCGGCACGCGTGACGCGGTGTAGGGCCGGGTCCTTTCGGTCCGTGTAGGCCGGGTCCGTTCGGACCCGGCAGATTGTCCGCGCGCTAGAACATCGCGATCGGATTGACCGGCGACCCGGTCGCGTTGGGCAGCGCCAGCGGCGTGACCGTCAACATGAACTCCCAACGATTGCGTGACGCCGTCGCTTCGCTCAACGCCTCCAGGTCGGCGCGGTCGAGAATGTGGATGCCGAGGATCGCCTGGACGAAGTTGTGGACGGCGTTCCTGAACAGGTCGCCCTGCGGCTGCGGTGAATAGCCGGCCGTCTCCCAGACAATCATCGCGACATCGCGCTGCTTCAGCCACGGCAGGACCGAGTTGTCGAAGCCCGCGGCCCCATCGTCCGGTCCGAGCTTCGCGCGCCGGCCGTAGCGGCCCCAGCGAAGCACCAGCGCGTCGCCCGGCCCGGCCTTGACGCCCGCCTTCTTCTCCCACGCCTCGAGGTCCTCGGGAAAGATGCGATCGCCGGGCGCGAGGTACGGGACGCCCTTCAGCCGCGCGATGTCGTACAGCACCCCGCGCGTCACGATCCCGTTCTTCATCGGCAGGACGGAGTTTCGCGCGGCGCCCTTCTGCATGGTCACCAGCGCCGGCGTGTCGTAGCCGTTCCACATCTTTCCAGCGAAGAACGTGTGCGCGAGCGAATCGATATGCGTGGCGGCCGCGCCGTGAATGCACGGATACGCCACCCGATCGGTGGCCCCCGTCTCGGTCGCCGACGTCATCGCCCATTCGGCCGGGCACGGGACGTCGGCCTCCTTTGCGAAAAAGGTGTTGGTCGAGAGCGACACCGGCACCCCTTCCTTGACGAGCGCGAGCGCCGCGCGGCGCTTGGCCGGCGTAATCAGGTTGAGCGTGCCGAGCTGATCCTCACGCCCCCAGCGGCCCCAGTTCGACAACTCCTTCTGCCAGGCGTCGTACTGCGCCTGGCTCACGAGCGGATGCGACGCCGCGCCCTGCGAGGCCACGTCACGGGAGAGCGCCGCGCCGATGGCGAGGGCGCACAGGAGGATTGGCACCGCGGTGCGAATGGCGACGGCTCTCATCAATGTCCTCCTCGCTACTGCAGGCGTGCGGTCTGCGGCCGCCCGGCGTCGGGCAGCGCAAACACGAGTATCGAGTTCCCGCTCGCGGGCCGCTTGATCTCGGGCGTCAGCTCGATCGGAATCTGCGACGTCCAGCTGCCGCCGCCGAAGCCCGCCGGAACGGCGACGTATTGCCGTCCGCGCACCGAGTACGTGATGGGAAAGCCCTGCGCGGACGTCGGCGTCCTCGTCTGCCACAGCAGCGCACCCGTCTGCGTGTCGTACGCGTAGAAGTGACGATCCCAGTCGCCGACAAACGCGAGGCCGCCGGCCGTGGTGAGCGCCGCGGTGTTGTACGGGGTGCGCACGCGCTGCTTCCAGAGCACGCGGCCGTCGCGCGACATCGCCACGAACTCGCCAAGCTGGTTCGGCGACTTCGGGTGGAACGTGTTGATGCGCTTCACCGCGCCGGTGCCGCCACCGCCCTGCACGCGCTCCACCGCGTGGAACGTGCCCTTCTCGCACGTCAGGCTCAGCGGGATGTAAAAGGCCTGCGCCTGCGGGTGATACGCCATCGCGCGCCAGCTCTTGAAGCCGGCCGTGCTCGGGCACCACTCGACCTCGACGTCGACCTGCGGAACCATGTCGGGACCATACGTGACCTTGCCGGTCTTCGGGTCCACCGTCATCAGCGTCTGGTATCCAAGGTCGAACGCGTTGACGAACTTGCCGGTTCGACGATCGAGCTCCCACAGCACGCCGATCTTGCCCATCTTGAAGAGCGACTGGCGGCCGCCGGCATCGACGAGGACGTTTTCGAACACTTCGTCCATGTCGTGCGTCTCGCCCGGGATGTGCTGGTAGTACCACGTGATGCGTCCGGTGTCGGGATCGAGCGCCAGCGTGGAGTTCGTATAGAGCGCGTCCCCGTTGGTCCCCCTGACCGCGCGCGCCCACGGCTTTGCCTGCGCCGTGCCCCAGTAAATCAGGTTCGTGGCCGGGTCGTAGGTGCCGGGAATCCACGCGTCGCCGCCGGCGCGGAACATGAGCGGCAGATCGCCCCAGGTGTCGCCGCCCGGCTCGCCCGGCCGCGCCACCGTGGACGTGCGCCACGCTTCCTTGCCCGTCCTTCCGTCGAGCGCCGTGATGAAGCAGAGGTCTTCCTTGTAGCGCGTGCACCCGGTCATGCCCGACACGACCTTGCCGCGGACGACAATCGGGCCGCTCGTGTACTCGTACCCCTTGCTGTGATCGGCCACGGCCGTATCCCACACCACCGCGCCGGTGCGCGCGTCGAGCGCGACGACGTGTGCGTCGGCGGTGTTGATGTAGATCTTGTCGTCCCAGATCGCCAGGTTTCGCTGCGGCTCGCCCATCGGAGCCTGGGCCGTCTGTGGAAACTCGCGTCGATACTCCCAGAGCAGATCGCCGGTGGCGGCGTCGAGCGCCTGCACGACGCTGTTCGGGTTGGGAAGGTACATCACGCCGTCGTGAACGAGCGGCGTCGCCTGGTTCGACCCCGGTTGCATCGCCCACGACCACGCGAGCTGCAGCTGGCCGACGTTCTGGCGGGTGATCTGGTTCAACGGGCTGTATCCCCAGCCGTCGAGCGTGCGCCGCCAGTTGAGCCAGTCGTCCGGGCTCGGGTTGCGCAGCATCGCGTCGGTCACAGGTGTGAACGCTCTGGGCGGCGTGCTCGCCCCGAGCGGAGTCGAGGGGTTCTGCGCCGCGAGGGGAACGAACACGATCGTGCAGAGCGTCGCGACACCCAGCGTGGTGAGGAGGAATCGAATCTTCATTTGAACGACCTCGTCTTCCTCAAGCAGTAGGGGCCGACCTTAAGGTCGGCCCCTACGAGTGACCGCTGACCGCGGCTCTTACGGCGTTCGAGTCGTGGAGGCGTTGGGAAATACCACTTTGATCGCAGCTTGCGCACATTCGTCATCCTGGTTCCCGATGCCTCCGCCAGCGCCTATCGCGCCTGCCATCTCGTTGCCGATGAAAATCGGGAACCCACCCGGCTGGGCAAAATCGCCCATCCATTCTGGAGCGCGGTTGATTTGCTTGTTCACGCGTTCCCACAGTTCGATTGTCGGGCGCTGCCAATGCGCCGCTGTCGTCGCTTTCAATTCGGCCGTCTCGAGGGCCGTTTGGCTGGCGCCTTCCGTCCCCTGGAACGACAGGAGCGTTCCATCGGGATCCACCACCGCAATGCCGAGCGCGCTGTACTTCTTCTGACGGGCATACGTGACGCACGCATCCACGAGCGCGCGTGCGGCGGCAGTCGTGATGACCTTGCGGGTAGCGAGCAGCGGCTGCGGGCTGGCCGGCGGCAATGTCTTGCCGTCGCCGAACACGGACCTGATGGCGTTCTGCGCGCACTCCTCATCCCTGCCGCCCGATAAACCCGCGGCGCCGGCGCCGATGGCGCCGACGACTTCGCCTTGAACAACGATGGGATAGCCACCGGGGATCGGGAAATAGCCCATCCACTCCGGGGCGCGGTTGATCTGTTTGTTCACGCGTTCGTACAGCTCGCCGGTCGGCCGGCGGAACTTGGCGGCGGTCTTCGCCTTCAACTGCGCAGTCACACCCGTGTTCCCTGTAGCCCCGTCCGTCGATTGATACGAAACGAGGTACCCGGCGGAATCCACGACCGCGAGCGCGATCGGATAATGGTCGCGCCCTGCCTGTGCCAGGCATGCCTCGATGATCGTTCGCGCGGCAAAGCCGGTGATGTCCTTCTTCTCGGATACCAGCGATTGGGCATCTGCGCTTGCGGCGGTCAGAACGGAAATGCACGCGAACGACACGGCGGCGAGCGAGCGATTCGTCATCGGTGTTTCCTCATCGTGATCAGGTCGGGTGCAGCTGCTATTTCTTGAGCACTGGATGCACCCAGCCCGCCGTCAGAATGCCCGGCGACGGCCGGAAGCTCAGATAATCCACGTGCTCGGGGATATCGAGCCATCCGTGCACGACGCCCGCCGGAATGATGATGATGTCGCCAGTCTTCACCTGCTTCCTGACGGCCTCGTACGCCATCCCGCCGCACGTGGGACCATTCAGGTCCGGCGAAGGGTTGTGCCGTCCGTTGACGATGTAGCCGTCGGTGAACATCGTCCCGGCCCCGGAGACGATGTAATAGCCTTCGGTTTGTGAATCGTGAGTGATACCGCCGGCCATCCCACCACGAGGAGGCGTGGCCATCTGCCGCCCGCAGGGTGCGGGTGCCGGGGCCGCCGCGGCGCCGGCCGCCCTGCCGCCGGCGGCGTTGGCCGCTCCGCCGGCCGCGGCGACCTGCACGCCGTCGACCGTCTTCCCGCGATGAATGATCCCGATGGAAAAATTCTCGTGGCCGATGTCGACGGTCCTGATATTCCGGTCGGTGCCTTGTCCCTCTTTGTTGACGAGATCGATCTCCTCTTTCGTGATGTACGTCGCAGTGGTCGGCTTCGTCTTCGCACCCTGCGTGAAGACCATCGCTGGAGTGAGAACGACGACAACTGCCAGCACTCGTAACAACATCAGCTTCATGAGACGTCCTCCCGCTTGCCGCGGTCACCGGCCCGCGGTGCCACCTCTCTGCGGACAACGACAGCCCACGAGAGGATACAGGGAAACATGACGGCCGTTCCGCGGTTAGCATAATGCCTATGACGAGGCTGCAGCACGTGGCGATCGCGTTGGGGATGGGCGTCGCACTCTTATCGCTGCCGGTGTCGCTCTCCGGTCAGGGTCAGGGCCAGGCCCGGCCGCCCGCCGCCCGGCCCCTCGACCAGGCTCGGGACAGGCCGTGGCCTCCGGCGAAGACGGCCGACGGACAGCCGAACGTGGAAGGCACGTGGCGTCCCGTCAGCGGCGGCACGCATTCGCTCGATCCGGCGTTGAGCAGCGCACAGGAGTTCGATCAGCGCATTACCGGCGTCATCAAGCGCAACCCGAGCTTCGTCGTGGATCCGCCCGACGGCCATATCCCGTATCAGCCATGGGCGGCCTCGCTGCGAAGAAACCTCGAGGCGAACTACGAAAACCCGACCAGGCCGGAGCACGTCGATACGCAGACGCGATGCCTCGTGCCGGGGATCCCGCGTCTCTACTACTTCCCGTCGTTCCGCATCATCCAGACGCCGGGCACGGTCACCTTCGTCTGGGACGAGTACCACACGTATCGCGTCATCCCGCTGGACAACCGGCCGCACGTCGCGCCGAACGTGAAGCTCTGGATGGGCGACGGGCGCGGACACTGGGAGGGCACGACTCTGGTCGTCGACACGACCAATCTCAACGCCAAGTCGCGCCTCGACGTCATCGGCGATTTCTACAGCGAGAACACGCACATCGCGGAGCGGTTCGTGTTCGTCGACGGGAACACGATGAACTACGAGGCGACGATCACCGACCCCACAGTGTTCACGCGTCCCTGGACGCTGCGCATCCCGGAGCGCCGCATGCCGGATGACGAGTTCTGGGAGTTTGCGTGTCACGAGGGCAACCAGGATCCGGAAGTCCTCGTGGACCAGATACGGCAACGGTAAAAACCACGAAGGCACGAAGCATGATTCGCCGCGATTTCTTCAAGACGCCTCTCGCCCTCGCCGGATTGACCATGCGCCCGTCCGCCGAGGCTGCGGCGGCAGCCGCCGGCGAGGAACTGGCACAGGCGCCCGGCCTGACACGATACGTGGCGGAGTTCATCACCGGCACGAGATACGAAGACGTTCCCGACGAGGTCGTTGCACTCGGCAAGAAGACATTGCTCGACGGATTCGGTCTCGCCCTGGCGGGCTCTGCGTCCGTGGTCGCACCGGTCGTGCGGCAATACATCGGGACGCTCGGAGTGACGGGGAAGTCATCGACAGTGGTCGGCACGGCCATGAAGGTGCCGGCGCGCTTCGCGGCGTTCGCCAACGGCGTGTCGATTCACGCCGATGACTACGACGACACCGGCTCGGCGCTCCACATCGCGGCGCCAGTGCTGCCGCCCGTGTTCGCGCTCTGCGAGGAGGGGCGCCGCAGCGGCAGGGATCTGATGCTGGCGTTTCACGTCGGCGTCGAAGCCGCCAGCAAGATCGGCGACGCGATCTTCCCTCGCCACGACCGCGAGGGATTTCACACCACCGGCACCATCGGATCGTTCGGCAGCGCCGCCGCGTGCGCGAAGCTGCGTGGCCTCACGGTGGCGCAGACCGCCTACGCACTCGGAATCGCCGCATCGCAGGCCGGCGGCATCCGCCGCAATTTCGGCTCGATGACGAAAGCCTTTCACGCCGGACACGCCGCCGAAAACGGATCGGTGGCCACCGATCTCGCCGCGCTTGGCTTCACGGCCGCCAGCGACGTGCTGGAGACGCCACTCGGATTCTTCCAGGCGGCCGGCGGCGGTTTCAATCCCGCCGCGATCGTCAATCGTCTCGGGCGTCCCTGGATGTTTGCCTCGCCGGGCGATCTCATCAAGCGGTTCCCGTGCGGCACGATCCAGCAGCCCGTGATGGATGCGACGCTCCGGCTGATCGCGCAGCACGGGATCAAGGCAGCCGACGTCGAACGCGCCGAAGTCGGCGGAAACCAGAGCAACGTGAACACGCTCTTCCGTCACCGACCGACGACAGGCCTCGAGGCAAAGTTCAGCATGGAATTCGCGGTCGCGATCCTGCTGGTGGACGGGAAGGCAGGCCTGGGACAGTTCACCGACGCGTCCGTCCGGCGCGCGGAAGTCCAGGACATGACCGGACGGGTGCGGTACTACGCGGATCCCGAGTTCGACACACTCGGTCGCGACGGTGCGTTTCAGGCGGTGCTGGAAGAGCCGGCGGTCGTGAAGATGTACATGAAAGACGGCCGTCTCCTGACCACGCGTACCGAGCCGGCGAAGGGGAGCCCGAAGAACCCGATGACCTACGAGGACGTCGCCGACAAGTTCAGGACCAACGCGGAATTCGCACGGTGGCCGCCTGCGAAAACGGAATCGATCATCACGCTCGTGAGATCGCTCGAACGCGCGCCGAACATGGCCGCGCTCACCGCCGCCCTCACGACCTGATCCGTATTAGAGCAACAGCGTCTCGACGCGGTGCGCGTGCACCATGTCTTCGCGGGGCGACCAGGCGAACACGGTGAAGTGGCCGTCCTGGCCCGCGACGAGCGCCACCGAGTCGCGCTGATCGTGGACGAACTGGGCCGCCGACAGGTGCCTGGTGCCGCCGAACACCGTCGGGTTCATGACGACGGGCGCGTTGGACTCCACGGGTTCGGTGACCGTCATCTGCTCGACCTGCGGCTGCCCGCGACGCCGGACGATCTTGGCGCCGAACGCCAGCACCTCGTACTTCGAGGTCATGAGGGTGGCGCCGTCCACGGCTGTCAACCCGGCGACGGCATCGACCGCGCGGGCGAGGGAGTCCTCCCACTGGCGCTGGGCATCGCGTCCACCGCCGCGCTCGACCAGGTTCGCCAGCTCGGCGAACACCGGACTCACCGCGTAGGCAATGGGCTGCACGATGGAGTCGCGCCACGCGTCGCTGCCAGGCGGCGTGACGATCAGCAGCCCGCCGCGGCGATGCGCTCGCATGGACACCGCGAGCTGCACGAGCACGTCGGTCCGGGTTACGGGAGCCTGGATCCGGGATCCGCCGTCGTCGAGAAGCCTCGGATCCCTGATCCCGGATCCCGGCTCCCGGACGTCAGCCGGCTCGAAGCCGAGCAGCGTGCGGAGCAGCGTCGGGCAATCGGGGCGCGCGGATGCCTGCTCGTCGATCACCTTGATGCGATCGCCCTCGAGCACGGCGACGTTGACGAACTTGGCTGCCTCGCGCCCGCGCCGGTGCTTCACGACGATCAGTCCCGGCTCGACGACCTCGGCAACGAAGCAGTGCATCGGTATCGACCGGGCAGTTCCCCAGACGCGCAGTTCTCCCTCGAGGTACGCGACGCCCAGGTGAATACCGGGCCGTTCCACGGCCGGCGACACCCGCGTCAACACGGCGGGATCGAGCGGCAGCGAACGTTCGAGAACGAGCGGATCGTCCGTATCGGCGGGGGCGAGGAACGCGAGCGAGATCTTCGGCACGTAGCCTTCCTCGCGCCTGAGGCTCGCCCAGAACACCGTGTCGATCATCGTCTCGATCGCGCCGACGTCGGGGATCGTGTCGACGGCGACGGCGCCGGGGCCGCGGTCGAGGTCTCGATGCGAGGAGAACCGGGCATGAAGCCGCGGCGCGACCAGCCGCGCGACCGCGTACGCGCGCTCGTTCATGCGCTCATTATCGCGTGCGCGCGCGACAAGTCGTGCGCGCGTCTACGCGCGGCGCCTGGTGGGGACGACGAGCACCAGGATGCCGCCGACGAGCGCGAGCCCGCCGATCACAGGCGGAATCGGCACCGTCTTGTGCTCCTCGGTCGTGGCCTTGAGGGGCCCGATGTCGACCACGGTCTTCTGCTGAGTCCAGCGGAAACCGCCGAGCAGCAGGGAGACGAGCCCAATCACGATGAGGAGCGAACCGACGAGGTATCTGGCAGTCACGCCGAGGTCCTCTGCAATCGATGCGCCCAGCAGTACGCATTAAGGTCGCCCCCTGCCGATTGCCCCGTCCGTAGGGGCCGACCTTCAGGTCGGCCCTACGCATCAGGTTCGCTGGCAGCAGTCCTGCACCTGTAATCCGTGAATCGACCGCAACAAGGAGGAGAGAAGAACAACACAGCAGAAAAGGAGGACTCTGCCATGACGAAGCATTTGCGAGGAACGATGCTCGCGCTCGGCACCGCGCTGATGCTGAGCACATCGACGGCGAGGGCCGACGAGTGGAACCAGGAGACCATCCTGACGATCAACCAGCCGATGGTGGTCCCCGGCGCGACGCTCGCGCCTGGCACCTACATCTTCAAGCTGGCCGATGAAAACGGCTCGCGCAGCGTCGTCAACATCTTCCGCGACAGCGACCGGGAGCTGGTGGCGACGGTGAACACGGTCCGCATGCATCGGACGGATCGGACGGGCGATCTCACGCTCAAGGTCGCGCTCTCCGAAGGGGGCGCCGCCCCGACGATGAAGGGGTGGTTCTACCCGGGTACGATGGACGGCCACGAGTTCCTCTACCCGAAGGAACAGCGGCGCGCGATGGCGAATGCGGAAACGGTCGACATTCCCGTCACGCCGCGAGGCTAGCTGAAGCAGGGGTCGGCCTCGAGGCCGGCCCCTGCGATTTCACGTCTCCAGACCGCTACCTGGCCGGCATCCGCGGAATCTTCTCGTCGGCCATCGCCGCCTGCCACGCGAAGGTCGCCATGACGATGGCGGACTGTTTCAGTTCGTCCTCGCTCATGCGCTCGGGGTAGTCGGCGTTGGTGTGACGCGTTCGCTCGTCGTATGCGTCGAAGTCCTTGATCACGTTGAAGCCGGGCAGCCCGGCCTGGTTGAACGGCACGTGGTCGGTGGCGCCGATCCCCTCGATGATGTTGCGCGTGGCGCCGAGGTCCTTCAGCGGCTCGAGCCAGCGATCGAAGATCGCCTTCGCGTCGCGATTCCCCTCCATGTAGAAGCCGAGCGTCTTGCCGCTTCCCGGATCGTCGTTGAGATACACGGCGAGCCGGTCGCGATCGGCCGGGCTGCTGACGTGCTGCATCAGGTAGGCGCTCGCGCCGAGCAGGCCCTGCTCCTCGCCGCTCCAGAGCGCCGCCCGTATCGTGCGCCGCGGCTCGGCGCCGAGCGCGCCCAGGATGCGCATCGCTTCCATCAGGGCCACGGCGCCGTCGGCGTTGTCGGTGGCGCCGCTGGCGGTGTGCCACGAGTCGAGATGCGCGCCAACGAGCACGATCTGGTCTCGCAGCGCGGGGTCTCGTCCCGGGATGTCGGCGATCACGTTGTAGCTGTTGCGATCGTCTTCCAGGTACCGCGTCCGCAGCTCGACCCTGAGCGAGACGGGATGTCCACCGGCAGCCAGCCGCGCGAGCACGTTGTACTGCTCGCCGGCCACGACGACGGTCGGCACGGCGCCGGGGTCGTTGCCTCGGTTGCCGGTGACGCCGACGGTGCCGTCGCGGTACCCGCTCGGCCTCAGCGCCACCGCCGCGCCGGCACGCGACAGGATCGGCATCAGTTCGCCGGCCGGCGTGGTGCTCCGCGCCCCCGGCAGTGGTGGATTGCCCGTGGCAACAGGACGATCGTCGAGGCCGGGCTGCGGGCGATCGCGATCGACCCACTCCATCTGCGGAAGATGAGTGAGCACGATCGCGCCGCGAAGCTGTCCGGCCATCGCCTGGATCTGGGACGCGTTCTTGTCGCCGACGTACACGGCGCGTCCGCTCACGACGCCGGAGGTAGACGGCGACCAGGCATCGGCGTAGGCGATCAGAGGCAGGTAGCGCGGTGCCGTCATCTCCACGGAGATGTGTTCGAGCTGCCATCCCCGTCCGAACTCGTACGGCTCGAGGCGCGGGTTCGCGAGGCCCCACTCCGCGAAGCGGTCGCGCGCCCAGCGCGCCGCCTGCACGTGGGCGGGCGACCCGGTCAGCCGCGCGCCGATTTCGTCGGTGAGCGTGCGGTACAACACCAGCGCCCGCGAGCGCTGAAGCCCCTCGGCCCTGATGCGCGCGACCATGTCGCCCGCGGCGCGCTGCTGCGTCCGCACAGCCGTGACGCCGAGCACCAGCAGGACGAGGGCAACAACCAGCGAGCGACGCATCATCGAGGCTCCTTCCAGAGGCCTTAGCATAGCTGTTTGCTATCCTCGGGCAGGCGGCAGGAACCGTGGCCAACGCGCACGAACACAGCTGGACGGCAGGCGACTACCTCACTCACCGCTTCAATCCCGACCTCGGCGTCGGACGTGTCACCGCCGTCGAAGGTCGCGCGCTCGTCGTGCACTTTCCGCGCTCGGGCGCGACGCTGCGCATCGCCGCCGGCAGCGACGCGTTGACGCGTGTCGCGTCCGACTCCGCCGAACCGGTCGTCCCGCCGAAGATCACGCTCCTGCCCGCTGATGTCGAGATCCGCCGCGACATCGGCCGCCTGCGCTCCATCCGCGAGGACGACGTCGTCGGGTCGTTCCTGGGCGGACGCGTCCGGCTGTTTCCACACCAGCTCTATGTCGCGGAGCGCGCGACGGCGGGGCAAGGCCCGGTGCGGTGGCTGCTCGCGGACGAAGTCGGCCTCGGAAAAACGATCGAGGCGTGCCTCATCCTGAATCGCCTGGTGCACACGCGGAACGTCGACCGCTGCCTGGTCGTCGTGCCCGAGGCGCTGACGGTGCAGTGGCTGGGCGAGCTGTGGCGCAAGTATCACCAGGTCTTCACGCTGCTGGACGGGCCGCGGCTCGCCGACGTGGCGCGCGACTTCGGGGCCACGTTCAACCCGTTCGACGTGCACCGGCGCGTGGTGATTGCGCTCGAGACGCTGATCGAGCGGCCGGAGCTGACCGACCAGGCGGCGAGCGCCGGAATTGATCTCCTCGTCATAGACGAGGCGCAGCGGATTCGACGGCCGCGCGGCCATCCGGGCGACGCGGGGTGGCGCGCCATCGCGCCGATTGCCGCCCTTGGCCGGCACGTGCTGCTCCTCAGCGCGACGCCGCTCGAGGACGATGCGCACGGGTTCTTCCGGATGCTGCAGCTGCTCCGCCCCGAGGAGTTTCCGGACGAGATGAGCTTCGACGATCGGCTCGCGCGCGGCACGCCGTTGCCGCCGTGCACGAGCTCGACCCGGCGCGCCGACATCGGAGGGCTGCCGCCGCGCGTCGGGATTCCCATCGACCTTCCGGATACGGCCGGCTGGCAGGTTCGGCACCAGGTCGAGGAAGGCGTGCGGCGCGGCCTTCGGGGACCCAGCCGCGTTCGCGCGTCGCGGACGCTCGATCGCCTCCGCCGCGCGCTCGCGTCGGGCGCCGCCCTGCACGCGGTGCTCGGGCCGGACGAGGACGCGCTGCGCCACCGGGCCGGGGCGATGGACGCGGCCGACCCGCGCGTCGAGTGGCTGCTGTCGAACGCGCCGCGCTGGCACACTGCCAACGAAAAGACGCTGGTGTTCGTCGCGCACCGCGAGACGCTCGAGATGCTGCGCACGGCGTTGAGCCACCGCGCGCAGCTGGCGAGCGGGGTGTTTCACGAAGAGCTGTCAGCGGCCAGGCGAGACACCGAGGTCGCGCGCTTCCGCGAGCCGGACGGCCCGAGCGTGCTGGTCTCCACCGAGTGCGGCGGCGAGGGGCGCAACTTCGAATTCTGCCGGCGGCTGGTCCTCTTCGACCTCCCATGGAGACCGACCGTCGTCGAGCAGCGGATCGGCCGCCTCGATCGGATCGGGCGGCGCGTCCCGGTGGAGATCGTCTACTTCCGTCCGCCAGGCGGCATCGGCGCGGACGTCGTGCGCCTGCTCGAGGCGCTCGGCGTGTTCCGCGAGCCGCTCGCGGGCCTCGAGCCGCAACTGGCGCACGTCGAGGGCACGCTCGAGGAGATCGCCCTCGACGCCGGCGCGTCGCTGACCGGCGAGCGGCTCGATCGACTCGTGGCCGACGCGCGCGCCGCCCGCACGCGCATCCGCGAGGCCGCGTATCAGCAGCTGCATCGCGATCCCTATCGCCCCGACATGGCGGCGGTCATCCTCGCGCGCGTGCCGCCGGACCTCGACGCGCTCACCGAGCGCATCGTGACGGGCGCCTGCACGCGCCTCGGGTTCCGCGTCGAGCACCTGCGCGGCCGCCGGATATTCGCGATCGAGTTCGGCGGCGAAGCCCTCGTCGACAGCCTGCCGGGCGTGCCGGGCGGCTCCGCGTATGTCGGCACGTTCGATCGCGAGGAAGCCGTGGAGGACGAGTCGATCGACTTCTTCGCGTCGGGGCATCCGCTCGTCGAGGGGGTGCTCGCCTACTTCGAGGACTCGAGCATAAAGAACGGCTGAGTGCGTTGGCGGCCTCCTTGCTCTTCAAGGGCGGATGACCGAGTCGCTACTCACGCTCAGCAAGGTTGAGGTTTCGAGGAGCCCGGCGCAGCGCCGGATTCTGCGCGGTGCGATTGCGGCGGCTGTCGCGCTCCACCTGGCGATTCTCGCAGTCTTGATCTGGAGACCGCATACGGCACCGGTGCGCGTGACCGTGGCTCATCAGGGTTCGATCTCTGCCTACGTCAACGTCGTGCCGGCGCCGGCGGGAACGGCCGGAGCGTCCCGACCGGTCGCGAAGCCTCGACCGGTAAGCCTCGCGACCCCGGCGAAGATGGCGTCACAGGAGCCGGTGGCGAACGAGTCAACGGGTGCGGAGGCGAACGCCACAGGAACCGCGCAGGGCGGTGGACCGGTGCGAATGAGCGCCGGCCAGATTCAACTGCTGCAGAAAGTCGAGCCGGTCTATCCGCCGCTGATGCTCGCCGCAAAGCGAACGGGGACCGTCGTGCTCGACGCCACCATCCATCCTGACGGGACTATCGGCGACGTCACCGTCCTGCAATCGCTCGGGTCGCTGTTCGACCGCGCCGCGATGGATGCCGTCAAGCGGTGGCGCTACACCCCGCCCGGCTTCGAAGCCGTCCTGACCGTGACGGTGATCTTCTCGATTCGCTGACGTTACCGGCGCAATCTCCGTCTCCGGGTGTAGACTCCGCGGCGAGGAGGGCTTCCTATGCTCCGCTCCGCTGCGATCCTGGTGACCGCGATCGCGCTCGCGACCGCGATTACCTCCGCTCAATCGGCATCGTCGGGACCCTACAAGGTGCTCAAGACCGCGCGCGTCGGCGGCGAGGGCAACTGGGACTACATCTACGCCGACGTCGCGGGACGACGGCTCTACATCCCGCGCCGCGCGCCGGCGGTGCCCGCCGGCGCCGAAGGGGCGGCGCCGTCGAATATCCGAACGCGGCTCACCATCTTCAACCTCGACACGCTCGAGCCCGCCGGTGACATCGACGGCATCGGAGGGAACGGCGCCGCGGTCGATCCGAAATCAGGGCACGGCTTCACCAGCAGCAAGCCGGTGTCGATGTTCGACACCAGGACGATGAAGCCGATCAAGACGATCGACGTCAACCCGGCGTTTCAGCCCGATGGCATTTCCTTTGACGCGTTCAACGAGCGTGTGTATGTCTTCAGCCACCCGACGAAGGACGCGCTCGTGATCGACGCGAAGGACGGCACGGCGCTCGGCACCATCGATCTGGGCGGCGTGCCGGAGCAGGCCGTCTCCGACGGCAAAGGGACGCTCTATGTGGTGATGCAGGACGCCCAGGGCGGCGTCGCGGTCGTTGACGTCAAGACGATGAAGACGACGACCCACTATCCGTTCGGTGACAAGGGCGGCGGCTGCAACGGGCTCGCGTTGGATCTGAAGAACCAGGTGCTGTTCGCGGCATGCGCCCGCTCGGGCGCGGAGACGACGCAGGCGCCGCAGGCCGGGCCGCCGCAGGCCGGGCACCCGCAGATGGTGATCCTGAGCGCGAAGGACGGGAAGATTCTCGCGACGCTGCCGCTGGCCGGCGGCTCCGACGGCGCGGCCTTCAACCCGGCAACGATGGAAGCGTTCAGCTCGCACGGCAACGGCACGATGACCATCGTCAAGGAGACGAGCCCGACGACGTTCGAGGTCGAACAGAATCTTCAGACGATGAATTTTGCACGGACGGTGACCTTCGACAGCAAGACGCAGCACCTGTTCGTGATGGCCGACGAGCGCGGACCGGCGCCGCCGACACCGCCCGGCGGACGCGCGGGGCGTGGCGCCTCCATCCCGGGGACGTTCACGATCCTGATGATTGGAAAATAGGCGGGGTCGAGGGCCGACCTGAAGGTCGGCCCCTACGACAGGCCCGTTACGCGGCCGACAGGCTGGTTACGCGGCGAAGCTCCACTGGTTGCGGCCGGCGCGCTTGGCCGCGTACAGCGCCTGGTCCGCGCGCGTGAGCATGGCATCGAGCTTGTCGTCCTGCTGCCGCACCTCGGTGACGCCGATGCTGCACGAGCACTTGCCTTCGCCGGCCGACGGGTCGACGATGATCGAGAGGCAGGCCTTCGTGATGCGCGCCGCGAGGCTCTGCGCGGCCTCGGCGGAGGTTTCGGGCAGCAGCACGGCGAACTCCTCGCCGCCCAGGCGGCCGATGACGTCGGACTTGCGGCACGTCTTGCGGAGCATGTCGCCGAACTGGTTCAGCACCTTGTCGCCCGCTTCGTGGCCGTAGGTGTCGTTGATCTGCTTGAACCAGTCGAGATCCGCCATCAGCAGGCTGAAGGTGCGGTTGTAGCGGCGCGCGCGCGCGAATTCCTTCTCCGCCATGTCGAACCACCACCGGCGCGAATAGACGCCGGTGAGCACGTCGGTGCTCGCCATCCGCGCGAGGTGATCGCGCGTCGAGCTCAGCTCTTTCACGTGCTGCGCCAGGTTCTGCTGCAGCTTCGCGACGCGCGTGCCGACGCCGATGCGCGCCTGCAGCTCCGCTATGTTGATCGGCTTCGCCATGTAATCGTCGGCGCCCGCCTCGAGCCCGGCGACGAGGTCCTCGCGGCTGTCGCGCGCCGTGACCAGGATGACGTACATGCTGGCCAGCCGCGGCGTGCTGCGGATGCGGCGGCACAGCTCCAGCCCATCGAGGTTCGGCATCATCCAGTCGAGGATGGCGAGGGCCGGCGGCTGCACCGAGTTGAGGGCCTGCCACGCCACGTCCCCGTCGTGCGCGACCGTCACCTGCATGCCGTTGCGGGACAGCGCGTTCGAGAGGATCGTCGTGATAATGAGGTCGTCGTCGGCAACCAGCGTTCGCATAGCGCCACGCGTTATCGCAAGTGTGATGCCGGGCGAATCGCCCGTGGTTGCACGCCATTGCCGGCCCGCGGAGCGGGGCGCACACCGCGCACGCGTGCGGCTCGCGCACGCTCCGTTACACTGATCCCGGCATGCGAATCGTGTCGGTCAACGTGGGCCAGCCGCGCGAGGTCGTCGACGTGGCGGGCAACCGGGTGGTCACATCCATCTACAAATCGCCGGTGAGCGGCGCGGTCCGTGTCGGCGCGCTGAACCTCGAGGGCGATCGCCAGTCGGATCCCGTCAAGCACGGTGGCCCGCTGCGCGCCGTGTACATGTATCCCTCGGAGCATTACGCGTTCTGGCGAACGGAGCTGCCCGGGACGGATCTGCCGTGGGGCGCCTTCGGCGAGAACCTGACGATCGAAGGGCTGGTCGAGGACGAGGTCCGGATTGGCGATCGGCTGCGCGTCGGCTCGTCCGAGCTCGTCGTCACACGGCCGCGAAAGCCGTGCTACAAGCTCGGTATCCGCCTGGGGCGCAGGGACATGGCCTCGAGGTTCCGTGCGAGCGGGCGCAGCGGCTTCTATCTCAGCGTCGCGCGCGAAGGCGAGCTTCGCGCCGGCGATTCCATCGCGCGGATCGAGCGCGGCAGCGGCCCGACGATCCGCGAGGTGCTTGCGGACGCATACGCCATGCAGACACGCATCACGCTCCCTCGTCCCGAGGCCGACGAGTTCGATCCCGCGGCCGCCCGCTACGTCGCCCGCATGGAGGCGGTGCGCGACGCCGGCCGCGCGCTCGAGACGCAGCGCGACCGTGTGGCCGCCCTGTTGTCATCGCTCTCCACCGAGAAGGCGGCGTTCCGCTACGCGCCGGGCAAGTGGACCGTCACGGAGATCGCCGGACACCTGGCCGACGCCGAGCGCATCTTCGCGTATCGCCTCCTGCGGATCGGACGGGGCGACCAGACCCCGCTTCCGGGCTTCGACGAGAACACCTACGTCCCCGCCGGCGCGTTCGAGCGGCGTGCGCTTGCCGACGTCCTCGAGGAGTGGGTCGCGACCCGCAACGCGACCATCGCGCTCGTCCGCGGCATGCCGTCGGAGGCGTGGACGCGGCGGGGCCGCGCGAGCGAGCGCGCCGTGTCGGCACGGGCGCTCGTGTACATCATCATCGGCCACGTCGAGCATCACCTCGTGATGCTCGCGGAGCGGTACGGCGTCGCAGAGGCGAACGGCCACACGAAGCCCGCGACCTAGCCCCCGCAGCCGATTCGTCCTCGACAGGCCTCGTCGACGTACCGCTGCGAGCCGATCTGCTGATACCTGAGAATCGTCGCGTTTCCCGAAGGCGATGAGTCCGAGCGGAGCACCCGGCGCTCGAAACCCGGCCGGCGCGGCCCGCCGGACAGCGCTTCCGAGATCACCCGTCCCCGCAGCATGCCGATGGCGGGCAGCGTGACGCCCATCACGCGCGCGAGCGTTGGAGCGATATCCACGTTGCCGACGGGCGCGTCGTCGACGAAGCGCTTCTTGAAATCGGGCCCGATGGCGGCCATGTTGTTGAACGTGTTCGAGCGGGCGAACGCGCCGTGGGCGCCCTGCCCCTCCTGAACACCGTCGCTCACCACGACCGACGTCATGTCCGGGTGTTCGGGATCGATCGCGAACTCGCGGGGCGCCACGACCACCGCGGGCACCGCGAGCGCCGACGCCCCGGCGTAGCCGATCGCGCTCATGGGGAGCGCCCCCGCCATCCTGCCATACGAGTCGTGCACGAACAGGGGGCCGACGTAATCGAGCGTCGACAGGACACCGACGGTCCTGCGCACGATGTCGGCGTCGTGGTCGGGGACGTAAATCGACCCGCCTGCCACGATGAGCCTGGCATCGAGGTTCCCGACACGCCCGGTGCCGCCGATCAGCGCTCCGCCCACCGGACGCTGCCGCATCGACGCGGTCTGTCGTGCGATCGTCGGATCGATGGACGCAAACACCGGCATGCCGCGGTGATCGTTCACCTGCGCGTCGGGGGCGTAGAGCGGCAGCCCGAGGGCGTGAGCGAGATCGATCGCGAGCGCGCCCTGCGGCAGAAACCCCTCGTTCACCTCCTGACGCCCGGTGAGGTCTCGGTAACTGAATCCAGCCGCATAGCTGTTGGTGACATGGTGAGCCGTGTCGATCTCATGTCGACTGTTCGTGGAGAATCCGTGATCCGCCGTCACGACGATGTCGGTGTTGTCGCGGAGCGCTGGCTGTGCGTTGACGAAGCCGACGAGTTGCTCGAGCACCGCGTCGGCATTCCGGACGGCCGCGCGCGAGGTCGGTCCGTTGATACCGGGCGTGAGCGAATTCAGGCTGTCGCCGTGCGCGTGCTGCGTCTGATCCGGGTCGCCGCACCAGAACACGAGGACGAACGGTTTACCGGCGGCCACGAACGCCGGAAGGATCGCCCTGGTCATCGCATCCGCCAGCCAGCGATAGTGTTCGACGTTCGCCGACACGGAGCCAGGCGTCGCGTTCGTGCCGGCCGATTGGGTCCGCGCCGGCGGGCCGGCGCCCAGACCCGCATCCGCGATCAGTTTCGCGACCTCTGGCGCGAGCGGAAGTCCCGCCGCCGTTCCCGTGAGGCCGTCGAGGATGATGGTCGATGGGACCGTGAAACGCCCGTTCGCGATCCCCACCTGCGGAAGGTCCTGCATCGCCGTTGGACCGACCTTGCCCACGGCGACGGTGCTGTATCCGTTATCTCGCGCAACCGAGAGCAACGATGCCTCGCGAACGAAATTGCCTCCAAACCGCTCGTTGATGTCGGCGAGCGCCTGGTCGTTCTCGACGTTCGGTATCACCGTTCCCGGCGGCTGGCCAAAATTGCCGGTGGAGAACATGCCGCGGCCGATGAACAGGTTGTTGCCGAATTGACCGGTGTCGCCAGGGTAGTGTCCGGTTGCGATCGCCGCCGCGTTCGACATCGTGACGGTCGGGAACACCGAGTGGCTGTTCACGAAGTTGACGCCGTCCTGTCGCAGCCTGAACAGCGTCGGCGCGTCTGTCGCGTTCACGGAGCCGGGCCGAAGCCCGTCGGCGACGAAGATGATGACGTTGGGCCGGCGTGACAGGTCCGCTGCCGACAGGAGCCATGACGAGGCAGCCACGGCGGACGCGGCCACGAGGAACGACAGCGCGGTTCGGCGCCTCACCATCGTGGCAATTCTAGGTCCTTCCGATGCCCGTCCACACCAGGCGATGGAACATCGCATCCATCGCTGCAGGTGGCACGTTCGATCCGCGATCGATCCACCACTCCAGCAGCGCGAACAGGCTTCCCGCGAGCGCGTGCGCCTGCGCCTTGAGCAACGCGGGCTCCATGGTCACGCCAGCCGCCGCGAGTCGCTCCTCGATGGACCTCGCGAGGATTCCACGACCGAGCTCGAGCACGTCCTGCATTCTTCCCGAGGTGGCAAACGCGGCGCGTATTTCCTGTGCGTCCTGCACGTGCGCGAACAGTTCCCGGACGGGCGCCACGCGATCGACCGCGGCCTGGCGGCGGTCCAGGAGCGTCGCCATCATCCCGAAGAAGTCTTCGACGTCGCTCATGAGCAGGTCGTTCTTGTCGCGGTAATGCGCGTAGAACGTCGAGCGGCCGATCCCGGCGCGATCGAGCACCTCCTGGACGGTGATGTCGTCGAACGGTTTCTGCTGCATGAGCGCGATGAGCGCCTCACCGAGCTTGTCACGCGTGCGCGCGATCCGCGGATCGGTCTCGTTCTCGGACATATGGCCTCTGTTTGTTCGATATCGTCGCGGCGGCGCGCATTCGCGCTGGCGTGCGCGCGAATCTTCCTCTAAGGTCGGCGCATGACCGACAACGGCAAATCGGGCATCGCGCTCGTCGCCGGCTCCGCCTGCGGACTGGTGACGATGGCGATTCATCCGACGGCGGCGGGCGTCGCGACGCGCGCAGGGTACGAGCACCTGGCGTTGGTCTCCGGAGCCGCCCATTCCATCGCCATCATCAGCGTCGCGGTCGTCTTTCTTGGCGCCTGCGGGTTGACGCGCCGCCTCCACTCTTCCGATCGGTTCGCCGTCGCAGGGCTCGTCGCCTACGGCGTCGCCGTGGTGTCGGCCCTCATCGCCGCCGCGATCAGCGGTTTCGTCGAGCCCGGCATCATGCTTCGAATGACGCGCGACGTTCCAGCCGCGGCGCCGCAATGGCACATCGTCATCGACGCCGTGTTTCAAATCAACCAGGCGTTCGACCGCATCTTCGCCATTGCCGCGTCCGGCGCGGTCTTCCTGTGGTCGGCGGCGGCCTTGCGCAACGGCCGGTTGGGACGAGGGCTGGCCGTCTACGGCTGCGTCCTTGCCCCGGCGATCATCGCGGGTGTGCTGATTGGCCACCTCCGGATGGACGTGCACGGATTCACGGCGATTGTCGTCGCGCAGGCGAGCTGGTTTGCAGCCGCGGGCGCACAACTGTACCGCGCGGGCGAAGCTGTGCCGGCCGTCGCGCAGACCTGAAGGCAAACGACCAACCGAACCGGGTCGTGACCTCGGTTGTCAGCGACCCGTGCGACGTTCGACGCACGCACTGATCGACGCATCGCGTCGATTCATCGTCGTAGAATG
>DASQAX010000438.1:0-2934 GCA_035635535.1 Vicinamibacterales bacterium
GCCCGTCGTGCTGATATTTCTGCGGGCGCCCGATGCCAGGCCGAGCGAGGGGGGCGTCATCGACAGCATCGGCTTCTCCGTGGCCGACGTCGCCGCCAAGACGAAGGAGCTCGAGGCCGCGGGAGCGCGGGTCGTGTCGCCCGGCCTCGTCATCGATCCCTGGGGCACGAAGATCGAGCTCGTCAACGACGTCCCGGGACGCGGATTTCACCACGTGACGCTTCGCGTGGCGGATCCGGAGGCCACGCTGCGGTGGTTCACGTCCGCCTTCGGCGGCGCGCGGACGAAGATGGGCGGCCGCGACGCGCTTCGCTACGGCCGCATGTACCTCGCCGTGACGAAAGGCGAGGGCACGGCGCCAAGCCAGGGGCGCTCAATCGATCATCTTGGCTTCGGACCGCCCAGCATGAACGCGACGGCCGCCGCGCTGAAGGCGCAGGGCGTGAAGTTCACCGCCGAACCGGCGGCGGCGCCGAATCAGCTCGGCCACCGCACGGCGTACGTGGAAGCGCCCGGCGGCATCCGGATCGAGCTCGTCGAGCACTCCACCTGCGCGTGGGGGAAGGTCCCGGAGTAGCCTTCTGAAGTAGGCCGGGTCCTTTTGGACCCGGCGCTTACCTGTATTCCTTCGAGAATCCGTTGCGCGCGTTCGTGACGGTGAAAGACCCGTCTTCGCGCGCGGAGATCTTCACCCAGTAGGCGCGCCCGTTGTGGACCGGGGGCGGCGGCGTATTCGGGCCGGGCGGCGGCAGCGGAACCGGCGCAATCGGCATCGCGGCCGGCTGGTCGTCCACGCCGTTGGCGATGAACATGCCGGGCGGCGTGTATTCCTGCCCGCTCAGCTGCGAGAAGTGCAACTGCCAGAGATCCTCGAAGCGGGGAGATGTGTAGAACGACTTCATCACGTCCGGCCACCCGCCCTTGCGCGTGCCGTTGTTCATCACGATCACTCTCGGCTGCAGTGCGTGGACGAACGCCTCCGAGTTCGAGGTGTCCTGTCCGTGGTGCGGACCGAGCAGCACGTCGATCGTGCCGACGCGATTGACGGGGCACATCAGCTCGCGTTCCTTGTCGCTGGTGAGATCGCCGGGATGAAGCGCGCGGAACCTGCCGAAGGTGAACGAGGTGGCGACCGACTGGGCGTCCTCCGGGATCGCGTTCGGGTTCATGACCTTCGACGTGGCGCAGAACGGATTCGGCCTGCCCGCGCCGGAGAGCGCGGTGCGAATCGGCTGCCCGCCCGACATCACGACGCGCGTGGCCACGCCCGCGAAGGGAATCGTGTCGCCTGCTTTCACGACCGTGTGCGTGCCTTTCGCATAGAGCGCCGGATACGTCGTGTTGAGGAACGCATCGACCGCTTCGGCCGGCTGAACGTTGGCGCCGTGATCGATGAAATGCCGGATTGGAATCTGGGGCGCAAGTTCCGGCAGGCTGCCGTAATGATCGCCGTGCCAGTGCGTCACGATCAGGTGGTCGATCTGCGTGACGCCCGCATCCTTCGCCGCGTCGAGGATGCGGCCCGCGTCGCGCGCGCCGGCCATCCCGCCGTTGCCGGCGTCGATGAGCAGCGACTGGCCGGAGGGCGACACGAAGAGCGTCGCGTTGCCGCCTTCGACGTCGACGACGTAGATGTCGAGCGTCCTCGCGGCACGCTGCGCCGACACGAGCGCGGCGCTCACAACGATGGCCGCCAGGCAGATGAGCGGGCGCATCGGCGTACCTACTTCAGCTCGCGGATCTGCACGTTGCGGTACCGGACGATGCCGCCCGCGGCCTGCAGCGAGACGGGACCGCGCGCGTACTTCGCATCGTCCGCCTCGGCCGTCTTGATGCCGTTCAGCGTCGCGACCATGTGCGGCCCCTTCGCCGTGACCACGACCGTCGTCCACTTGCCGCCGGAGTCGTATTGCACGAGCGGCTTGGCGACGTTGACGATCGAGCCCGTGCGCCCGGTCTGGTCGGCGCGCTTGTCGTTCATGTTCAGCTCGTAGCCGTTCTCGATGCCGGGATCCTCGGGCTTGGTGATGCGGAAGAGGAGGCCGCCATTCGAGTCCGCGGTGACCCAGACGTCCGCGCGCATCTCGAAGTCGGTGTACGCCTCCTTCGTCACGAGGAAGCCGCGGGCCTTGGTCGCCTCGATGACGCCGTCGGTGACGCGCCAATCGGCGTTGCCCGTGACGTTCCAGTTGCTCAGGTCCTTGCCGTTGAACAGATTCGTCCAGTTGCCGGCCGCCTGCGCCGAGGCGGGGACGTGCCCGATGACGGTGACGGCGGCGAAGGTCAGCGCGATGACAACGACGGTGGTCCGCATGACGGTTTCCTCGGCGCACGTCGCGCAAATGACGGGACTGCCCGCCGCCAGCTGCCAGCTGCCGGCTGAAGGTGAGGTGCGCATGATACGGGGCAACGGGCCCGGGTGACAAACTTTTGCGGGCTGCCAACTTGTGTCACGGGGCGAGGGCGGCCGCATGCCCGTCCCAGCCCGCGGGTGCGCGCGCGTGCGCACTGGCGGTGATCCTGCAGCGTTGTCCCGTGAGGATTCGACTGTGCCGACGACCGACGCTTCATCCAGCCGCGGCTGGCGCTCACGAACCCAGGCTGTCCTGTGGTCCCTCTCGACGCTCGCTGCCGTTGTCTTCGGCGGCGCGCTCGCGTTTGCGACCGTCGGGGATGTCTGGAGCCTGCGCGCGGCGCCGCCGACGCCGCCGGAGGTCAAGCGCGACCTGATCGTGAAAGGCGTGGCGGATGCGTCCGGGCGCCAGGCGACGTTCCGCATCCTCCTGTTCACCGACGAATTCCGCTGGCGTCTCAGCTCCGCGGACACGCTGGAGAATGGCTCGGCGAGCCCGGTGTTCACGCCGGAGATGAAGAGCGTGCTGAACACCGCCGAGGAGATCATCTGCGTCGGCGCCAGCTCCGAGGAGATTGCGC
>DASQAX010000439.1:0-3950 GCA_035635535.1 Vicinamibacterales bacterium
GCAAGCTCCGGGAGATCCTCGATCCGGTCGCGGAGCGCCGGCATCCGGATGGGGATCACGTTGAGGCGGTAGTACAGGTCCTCGCGGAAGTTCCCCTCCTTGATGGCTTTCTCGAGGTCGACGTTGGTGGCCGCGATCAGCCGGAACTCGGTCTTGATCGGGTGCGTCCCGCCGACCCGTTCGATTTCGCCCTCCTGGATCGCGCGGAGCAGCTTTGCCTGCAGCTCGATTCGCAGGTCGCCCACCTCGTCGAGAAACAGCGTGCCGCCGCTGGCGAGCTCGAATTTCCCCAGCTGCTGCCGGATGGCGCCGGTAAACGACCCTTTCTCGTGACCGAACAGAATGCTCTCGACCAGCTCCTTCGGGATGGCGGCGAGGTTGACGGGCACGAACGGGCTCGACGGGTCCCCCGACTCGCGGTGGATCAGGCGCGCCAGCAGCTCCTTGCCCGTGCCGCTCTCGCCGAGGATCAGCACGGTCGCCGACAGCTTGGCGATCTTGTGCACGAGCTCGACGATGTCGCGCGTCGCGCGGCTCGGGCCGACGATGAACTCGCGCTCGGTGTGCTCGGCGACCTCGGCGCTGAGCCGCATCACGTGGCGGCTCAAGTCCTGCCGCTCGCTCGCGTTCTTCACGAGCGTCCGGACGCCCTCGATGTCGAAGTCCTTGGAAAGGTAGTGGTAGGCTCCCTGGCGCATCGCCTCGACCGCCGTGTCGAGCTCCTTGAGCGCCGAGATGACGATGACCTCGATGTAGGAGTAGTTCTCCTTGACGATCTTGAGGACCTCGAAGCCGTTGATGCCCGGCAGGCGGACGTCGAGCATCATGAGGTCGACGTTCTCCTTCTCCATGATCTGGAGCGCGGCCTCCCCGGTTGCCGCCTTCAACAGGCGGAAGTCTCGCCGGAGGACGGCCGACAGCGTATCCCGTATCCCCTCGTCGTCATCGACGATGAGGACGGTTTTGCGGCGCTCGGGCATCGCGGTCGCGAGTATAGTAGCGCGGCTTCTTGACACCCCCGAATTTCCTTCGATAACGTGAGGCTTGGACCGTCGTGTGATGCCCTTCCTCTGGTTCGTCACTGGCGCCTCGCTCGTGCTTGCGCTCGCCGCGTTTGCTCAGGCGCGGCGCACCGCCAAGCGCCTCGAGCAACTCACACAAAACTACTGGGAGCTGAAGTACCAGAACGGCGAGCTGCGCGTTCAGCTTCAGCGGCTCACGGGCGAGTCGGCGCCGCAGCAGCCGGACGCGGAAGCTGCGCGGGGACGAGACTCGTTCGTTCCGCTCGCCTCGTTGAAGCGATAAGGAATCTTCGTGCCCAACTCCTACGACGTGGTGATCATCGGCGCCGGTACCGGAGGGTACGTCGCCGCAATCCGTTGCGCGCAGCTCGGGAAAAAAGTTGCCGTTGTCGAGAAGCAGAAAGCGCTTGGGGGCACTTGCCTGATTTGGGGCTGCATCCCCACAAAGGCGCTGCTCGAGCACGCGCACGCGCTCAAGGTGATTCGCGACGCAAAGGAATGGGGTGTCACGCTTCCCTCCGCCGCGCCCGCGATCGACATGAACCAGGTTCAGTCGCGCAAGGATCGCATCGTCACCGGCCTCACCAGGGGCGTCGAGTTCCTCTTCAAGAAGAACAAGATCGACTGGATCAAGGGGACCGCACATCTTGCCGGCAAAGGGAAGGTGGACATCGTCGAGGGCGAGAAGCAGACGCTCGAGGCGAAGGAGATCGTCATCGCGACGGGCTCGTCGGCGCGCAGCGTCCCCGGCATCGAGATCGATCGCACGCGGATCATCACGAGCGACGAGGCGATCGCGCTGAAGGACGTGCCGAAGTCGCTCGTCATCATGGGCAGCGGCGCGGTCGGCGTCGAGTTCGCGTCGATCTACCGGCGCTTCGGCAGCGAGGTCACCATCATCGAGCTGCTGCCGCGGCTGGTGCCAGTCGAGGACGAAGCGATCTCGGCGGAGCTGGAGAAGTCGTTCAAGAAGCAGGGCATCAAGGCGCTCACCGGGACGAAGGTGACGAAAGCCGCTGCCGGGACCAACGGCGTGGACATCGAGGCGCAGACGCCCGACGGCAGGACGCAGAAGCTGAGCGCGGATCTTCTTCTCGTTGCGACAGGACGAGGACCGGTAACCGCAGGCCTCGGCGTCGAGGAAGCCGGCATCGCGATGGAGAAGGGATACGTCAAGGTCGATGACCTGTACCGCACGTCGGTGCCGAACGTGTCGGCCATCGGCGACGTCATCACGATGGGCAGCGGCGTCCACCCGCAGCTCGCGCATGTGTCGTCAGCGGAAGGCATCCTCGTCGCCGAACGGATTGCGGGCGAGGACGTGCGGCCGATCAACTACGACCACGTGCCGAGCTGCACCTATTGCGATCCCGAGATTGGCAGCGTCGGACTGACGGAGGCCGAGGCCAGGCAGAAGGGCTACGACGTGCGCGTCGGCTCGTTCCCGTTCGGCGTCCTCGGGCGCGCGAAGATGGCGGGCGAGGGCGAAGGGTTCGTGAAGATCGTCGCCGACCGGAAATACGATGAGATCCTCGGCGTCCACATGATCGGGCCGCGATCGACGGAGCTGGTCGCCGAGGCGGTGCTGGCGCTGCGGCTCGAATGCACGGTTGAGGAGCTCATCAGGACGATTCACGCGCATCCGACCTTCTCCGAGGCCGTCGGCGAAGCCGCGCACGCCACGCACGGAGCCGCGATACATTTGTGATTGGAGAAATATGCCGACTTCGGTCGTGATGCCCCAGATGGGGGAATCAATTGCGGAAGGGACGATCGTCCGCTGGATCAAGCGGGTCGGCGACCAGGTCGAGCGTGACGAGCCGCTCTTCGAGATCTCGACGGACAAGGTAGACGCGGAGATTCCCTCACCGGCCGCCGGCATCCTCACCGACATCAAGGTTGGCGAGGGCGAGACGGTCGGCGTCAACACCGTCGTCGCGACCATCGGCCAGCCCAACGAGGTACGTGGCGCGGGTCCCGCGCGAGCACAGGTGCCGGGCGAGAGCGGAGCCGCCGCGCCCGGCGGACCCGCCGCTGCCAAGCAACAGGCCGACGGGCTGTCCACGCCGGCGCCAACGCCTGCCGACAAGACCGTCTCGTCGATCACGCCCGAGCGGCCGTCCGGCAACGGACGCCGCCGTTCGTCGCCGCTGGTTCGCCGCATCGCGAAAGATCACAACGTGGACATCGCGCAGATCCAGGGCTCGGGGATCGGCGGCCGCGTCACCAAGCACGACATTCTCGATTACCTGCAGGATGGCCGGCTGAAGCCGGCCGTTGCGCCGGCCCCTGCACCCGCCGCTCGCGAGCCGGAGACGCGCGCGCCGCAGGTCGCCAGGCCGGCGGGCGCCGACCGCGTCGAGAAGATGTCGGTGATGCGGAAGAAGATCGCCGAGCACATGGTCCTGAGCCGCCGCACGTCGGCGCACGTGTACTCGGTCTTCCACGTCAACTTCTCGACCATCGAAACGCTTCGTCAGCAGAAGAAGGCGGAATACGAACAGCGGGGCGCGAAGCTCACCTACATGGCGTTCATCGCGCGGGCGATCGCCGGCGCGCTGAGCCGGCATCCCGTCATCAACGCGTCGATCGACGGCGAGAACGTGGTGTACAGGAAGGACATCAACCTGGGCATCGCGGTCGCGCTGGACGAGGGGCTGATCGTGCCGGTCGTCAAGAATGCCGACGAGAAGAACCTGCTCGGCCTGAGCCGCGCCATCGCGGACGTCGCGGAGCGCGCGCGCTCGAAGCGGCTGAACCCCGACGACGTGCACGGCGGCACCTTCACGATCACGAACCCCGGCCAGTTCGGCGCCCAGCTCGGCATGCCGATCATCAACCAGCCGCAGCTGGCCATTCTCGCCGTCGGCGCCATCGAGAAGCGCCCCGCCGTGGTAGACGATAGCGTCGCAGTACAGACCATGGCGT
>DASQAX010000440.1:0-6987 GCA_035635535.1 Vicinamibacterales bacterium
GGGTCACGAGCTGACCTGAGCGTTGGTATCGTTCTGAATCCGTGGGATCCTCACCGTAAGCTCGAGCCCATGGACTGGCGGTTCCGCGCCTGCGAACGGCCGCTAGAGGTGGAGGTTCTCTGGACCTCCTCCCCTTGCCAACCTCCGGCCAATCAAGTCGTTATCGATCAGCGATTTAACTTAACGGGCTCAGCACCGGCCGCTGATTCGTAGTCCACCGTAGTCCAATTGAAGGCATTCGCTTGTGCGGCTGCCGCACAAATGATCGAATTTGAACTGGAAGTTTGGAGGCGCCGCCCGGATTTGAACCGGGGATCGAGGTTTTGCAGACCTCTGCCTTACCACTTGGCGACGGCGCCGATCAGGAGTGATCTGTCAGGATTCTATGACGTGGCGGCCAGTCCGCCTCCGCCGCTGCGCGGCTACGGCGAGACAACTTCCCCCGTGCACCGGAGCGAAGGTTGGAGCGGGAAACGGGATTCGAACCCGCGACTTCGACCTTGGCAAGGTCGCACTCTACCACTGAGTTATTCCCGCTCTTCGGCGAAAACTCAGCGTACCATAGCGATCTTTGGTTGATCAAGGAAGGCCCTCAGGGCCTGCCCGCCAAAGCCTTTGGCGAAGGCGGGTCGCAGTTTTGCACAGCCGGGCCGCATGATGCGAGCGCTCCCCCTCTGCCTCGTGGCCATGCTCTTCGCGATGCCGGCGCATGCCGACGAGCTCCGCCTGAAAAACGGCGATCGGATTACCGGCGTCGCCACCTCTCTTGCCGGCGGCACCCTGACCTTCAAGGCGACCGGCGGTGACCTCAAGATCTCCTGGGCCGACGTAGCCTCCCTCGCGATCGAACAGCCGATGCTCGTCACCATCGGCACCTCGGCCCCGACGTCCGCGGTGTTTGCCGCCGCCGACGCCAACGGCCGCGTGACGCTCGTCCCCGGCGGCCCCGTTGCGCTCACCGAGATCGTCGCGCTCTCGCGTCCGCAGCCGGCGTGGGTCATCACCGGCGGCGGCGGCGCGGGTATCGTCCAGACCGCCGGCAACACGCAGGTCAACAACCTCCGGCTCAGCGGCGATGTCATTGCCAGGGGCGCGGCCGATCGCTACACCGTGTCGGCCATCGCGACGCACGCCAACGACCGCGGCGTCGAGACCGCGAGGAACTGGTCGCTCACCGGCAAGTACGATCGCTTCCTGACGAGCCGGCTCTTCGCCAACGCGAACGCGAACTTCACCAACGATCGCTTCCGCGACATCGACCTGCGGACGGCCCTCGGCGCCGGCATCGGCTACCAGATTCTCGAGACCGCGCGAACGAACCTGACCGCGGACGCCGGACTCGCGTGGGTGAACGAGAACTTCACGTCGATCGCCGACGACAGCTACACGGCGTTCCACGAATCCGCGGGGCTGCAGGTACAGCTGCTGCCCGGCCGGATGCAGGTGTTTCACCTGCACGACGGCTACTTCGGCGTGTCCGGCGACAACAAGATGTTCATCCGCACGCAGAACGGCGTGCGGCTCGGGCTCGCGGCCGGATTCGTGACGACGATCCAGGAGGACGTCGATTACGATCGCCGTCCCTCGCCGGGACGCCGGCAGACGGATCGGACGTTTTCGTTGACGCTCGGATACAGGTTCTAGGCGGACCTGAAGGTCCGCCTCTACGTTCCGCATCTTCGCGATCGTCGCGTCCTTCGTGGTCAGCTCCGCGCGTCGCGCAGGACCTGCGCCGCTTCCTCGGGCGACGTCGGATTCAGGTAGAACCCCGTCGCCCACTCGAACCCCGCCACCTTCGTCAGCTTCGGAATGATCTCCACGTGCCAGTGGTAGAACTCCGTCGCGGACTCGCCGAGCGGCGCCGTGTGAATCAGCAGGTTGTACGGCGGCGAGCCGAGCGCCTTGTTGATGCGCCGCAGGATGTCGCCGAGCAGCCGCGCGAGCGACGCGTACTCGTGCCGCGGCGAGTTCTCGAAGTGCGCCTCGTGCCGCCGCGGCAGCAGCCATGTCTCGAACGGAAACCGCGGCGCGTACGGCGCGACGGCGACGACGTCCGCGTTCTCGGCAATCAGGCGATGGCCGTCGCGCGTCTCCTGCCGCAGGATGTCGCAGAAGACGCAGCGCTCCTTCGCGAGGAAATGGGCCTTGGCGCCGTCCACCTCGTCGCGCACCTCGCGCGGCACGATCGGCAGCGCGATCAGCTGCGAGTGCGAGTGATCGAGCGACGAGCCGGCCGCCGTACCGTGATTCTTGAAGACGATGATGTAGCGGAACCGGCGATCCTGCCGCAGGTCCTGGATGCGCTCGCGCGCGGCCCAGAGCACGGTCTCGATCGCCTCGTCGCTCATGTCGGCCAGCATGTCGAGGTGCGTCGGCGACTCGATGATCACCTCGTGCGCGCCGACGCCGTTCATCTTGTCGAAGATGCCCTCGCCCTGCCGATCGAGCGTCCCCTCGACGCGCAGCACCGGGAACTGGTTCGGCACGACGCGGAGGTTCCACCCGGGCATGTTCGGGCGGCTGCCGTTGTGGCGCACCGCGAGCAGCTCCGGCGGCGTCAGCTCCTCGTGCCCTTCGCAGAACGGACACGACGGGTCCGGCGAGATCTGAACGGTCTCGGGGCGGAAATCGGTGGGACGCTTCCGGCGTTCGGTGGAAATGATGACCCAGCGGCCGGTGACAGGATCTTTTCTGAGCTCAGACATGAGAGCTATGCCGACGGGGCATCGAAGGCGTTAGGGTACACCGTCACGCGCGGTCCAGCGGGTTCGAAATCGATCGCCACGACGTCGAAGCGGCAGGGACAATCGTGCAGGGAGCGGCGCGCGATGTAGTCCACCGCCATCCGGGCAACGCGCCGCTGCTTCCAGACGGTGATGGCGGCCGCCGCGCCGCCGAAGTCGTCCGTCAGCCGCGCCTTCACCTCCACGAAGACGACCGTGTCGCCGTCCCGGGCGATGATGTCGATTTCGCCGAATCGCGTGCGGTAGCGGCGATCAAGAATTGCGTACCCGCGGCGCCGCAGCTCGTCGCACGCGAGATCTTCGCCCGATATTCCCAGAATCTGACGACGGTCGCTCGCCATGCGGCCGATGACCTACAAGGTCCGGGCCGTCCTGGTCGCGGTCAACGCCTCGTCCAGAATTCGCAGCGCAATGTCGGCTTCCTGCTTCGTCAGCACCAGCGGCGGCGACAGGCGGATGGCGTTGCGGCCGGCGCCAAGCACCAGCAGGCCGCGGGTGAAGCAGTCGCGCACGAGCGCATCGCGCTCGGTGGTCGCGCGCTCCTTCGTCCGGCGATCGCGCACCAGCTCGATGCCGACCATCAGGCCGCGCCCGCGGACGTCGCCAATCAGCGGATGCTTGTCCATCAGCGCACGGGCGCCCTCGATCAGGTACGCGCCGACAGCCTCCGCGTTCTTCACCAGGCTTTCGCGCAGCAGCCGGATCGTCGCCAGCGCCGCCGCGCACGACACGGGGTTGCCGCCGAACGTGCTGGCGTGCGACCCGGGCGGCCACGCCCCCATCAGGATCGACGGCGCCGTCGTCACGCCGAGCGGAAGCCCGGAGGCGATCCCTTTCGCGATCGTGATGACGTCGGGCGCCACGCGCGCGTGCTCGATGGCGAACATCTTCCCCGTGCGCCCCATGCCCGACTGCACTTCGTCCACGATCAGCTGGATGCCGTGCTCCGTCGCGATCGCGCGCAGCCGCTCGAGGAAGCTGTCCGGCGGAACGATGTAGCCGCCCTCGCCCTGGATGGCCTCGACGACGATGGCGGCGACTTCGTCGGGCGCGACGAGGTGGACGAAGAGCTCCCCCTCGATGAAGTCGATGCAGCGATCGGCGGTCGCGTCGGGCGAGAGCCCCGAACGGTACACGTCTGGATACGGCGCGTGGTACACCCCCGGTACGAGCGGGCCGAACCCCTGCCGCTGCCGGACCTTGCTGGCCGTCAGCGACAGCGACCCCATCGACCGGCCGTGAAACGCGCCGAAGAACGCGATGACGTTGTGGCGGCCGGTCGCGAACTTCGCGAGCTTCAGCGCGGCCTCGTTCGCCTCCGTTCCCGAGTTGCTGAAGAACGACCGGTGGGGTCCCGCCATCGGGACGATGTCGGCGATCTGCTCGCCGAGCTGCGCCTGCAGCTCGTAATAGAAGTCGGTCCCCGACATGTGCAGGAACTTCTGCGCCTGGTCGGTGATCGCCTTGACGACCTCCGGATGCGAGTGGCCGGTGGAGGCCACCGCGATCCCGGCGGTGCAGTCGAGGAAGACGTTGCCGTCGACGTCCTCGACCACGGCGCCGCGGCCTTTCGCGATGACCAGCGGGTAGTCGCGCGTGTAGGAGGTCGAGACGCGGGCGCGGTCGCGCGCGATGATGTCGCGCGCCTTCGGACCCGGCAGCTCGGTGCGGATATCCGGAACCCTCGACTCGCTTCGCTCGCTCGGGTCGAGCGGTGTCACTTTCGTTTCCAGCGTGTGCCTCCAGGGTTGTCCTCGAGAAGGATGCCGCGCTCGGCGAGTGCATGGCGTATGCCGTCGGCCGCCGCAAAATCGCGCCGGGTCCTCGCCGCCTTGCGCTCCTCGATCAGCCGCTCGATCTCATCGACCGGGACCGGCGGCTGCGCGTCCTCGGCCCGGCGCAGCGTGACGACGCCGAGCACGCAGTCGAACTCGTCTATCGTACGGCGCACCGCGTCGGCGTCGGCGCGTCCGATGTCCTGCGCGTCGATCGCGGCGTTGACGTCGCGCACGAGATCGAAGATGGCCGCGAGACCGGCCGCCGTGTTCAGGTCGTCGAACAGCGCGTCGCGGAACGCGGTTCGAGCCCTGTCGACGGCGGCGTGAACGGCCGGCGAGCCCCGGTCCCTCGACACCGTCTCGAGCCGGGCGAGGCAGTCGCCGATGCGGCGCAGCGACTCCTCGGCCTGCTCCATCCCCGCCCACGTGAAGTTGAGCTGCTTCCGGTAATGAGACGACAGGAGCAGGTAGCGAAGCGCCGACGCGCGATGGCCGCGCGCGAGGACGTCGGGCAGCGTGTACACGTTGCCGAGCGACTTCGACATCTTCTCGTTCTCGACGAAGAGGTGCTCGATGTGCACCCAGAACCGCGAGAACGACGTCCGCGTCGCGCCCTCGCTCTGCGCGATCTCGTTCTCGTGGTGCGGAAACAGCAGATCGATGCCGCCCGCATGGATGTCGATCGGCGGCTCGCCGAGCAGGCGCAGCGCCATCGCGGAGCACTCGAGGTGCCAGCCGGGCCGCCCCGGACCCGCGCCGACGTCCCACGTCGGCTCGCCCGGCCTGGTCGCCTTCCACAGCACGAAATCGCGGACGTCGTCCTTGGAATACTCGTCGACGTCGACGCTGACACCCGACTTCATCCCTTCATGATCCAGCCGCGCCAGCTTGCCGTAGTCGGGCAGCGTGGAGATCTTGAAGTAGGTCGATCCGTCGCGCGCGTACGTGTGGCCATTGCGGCCGAGCGCCGCGATCAACTCGCCCATCGCCTGGAGGTTCGCCTTGTCGGTGGCGCGCGGCATCTCCTCCGGCGTCTCGATGGCGAGCTGCTCGATGTCCTCGCGAAACGCGCGGATCCACGGCTCGGTATAGTCCGGCAATTCCACGCCCTCGGCCTGCGCGCCGGCGATCGTCTTGTCGTCCACGTCGGTCAGGTTGATCGCCTCGCGCATCGTGTAGCCGCAGAGGTGCTTCAGCGTGCGGCGCAGGACGTCGATGCAGACGAAGTAGCGGAGGTTGCCGATGTGGGCGCGCGCGTAGACGGTCGGCCCGCACGCGTACATGCGGACGACGCCGTCCCGCGACGGCGCGAACGGCTCCTCCTGGCGTGTGAGCGTGTTGTACAGACGAAGCATGCCTGTCCGGCGGGTCCAAAAGGACCCGCCCTACCTACCGCCTCTCTCCGGCGGGTCCGAAAGGACCCGCCCTACATCCGAAAGGACCCGGCCTACACGGACAATTGCGCGAACAATCGCTCCGCCCTGCGCCGATCCGCTTCGATCTGCGCGCGCAGCGCGTCCACGTCGTCGAACTTGCGCTCGTCGCGCAGCCGCTGCACGAACCCGAGCCGCACGACCCGCCCGTACAGGTCGCCCTCGTACCCGAGCACGTAGGCCTCGATCATCGTCTTCGTCGTGTCGCCGAACGTGGGCCTGACGCCGACGTTGGTGATGCTCGGGTGCACGATGCCGTCGATCGTCGTCATCGTCGCGTAGACGCCGTTGGGCGGCAGCAGCTCGTTGGCGGTCTCCAGGTTCGCGGTCGGGAAGCCGAGCGCCTTGCCGCGATTCGCCCCGGGCACGACGCGCCCGTCGATGAAGAACTGGTGACCGAGCAGCGCGCCGGCTTCGTCCATGCGGCCTTCCGCCACGAGGCGGCGCACGCGCGTGCTGCTGACGACGAACTCCTTGTAGCGAACGGCGTCGATCTTGTCCGCGCGGAAGCCGTAGCGCTGGCCGAGCGTCCGCAGCGTCGAAAAGTTACCACTGCGGTCGTGTCCGAACAGGAAATTCGCGCCGACCCATACTTCGGAGACGCGGAGCCAGTCGACGAGCACCGCGCGCACGAACGTCTCGGGATCCCACTTCGACAGCTCCAACGTGAAGCGCACGACCGCGACGGCGTTGATGCCGGCGCGCTCGAACGCCTCGAGGCGCTGCTCTTTCGTCATCAGCAGCGGCGGCGCCTTGTCGGGCCGGACCACGCGCGAGGGATGCGGGTCGAATGTCATCGCCATGGGCGTCCCGCCGTGCTCGGCGGCGCCGCGCCGCACGCGGTCGATGATCTTGAGATGTCCGCGGTGAAGGCCGTCGAAGTTTCCGAGGGCGAGCACGGGATGCGCGAGCCAGGGCGGGCGCGGATCGTCTGGAAAGTGAAGAACCTCCACGCCTAGGCGACGTCCACCTCGATGTCGAGCACGAGGCCATCATATGCCAGCTCAATGCCCGCGGGCAGCCGCGCGTTGG
>DASQAX010000441.1:0-4662 GCA_035635535.1 Vicinamibacterales bacterium
GAGATCCTTCGCGGGCCCGTCCATCCGCCGGATGCGCTGGATCATCTCGTAGCCGTCCATCCCCGGCATCCCGAGGTCGGAGACCAGTACGTCCGGCGCGTCCTGTTCGATCGACGCGATGGCGTCACGGGCCGAGGTCGCCGTGCGGACGCGCGCGCCCGCGCTCTCCAGGATCTCGCGCACGAGCCCGAGCGCGTCGGGATCGTCGTCCACGACGAGCACGCAGATGTCGGGCAGCGTCGGGAACTCGCCGGGCGCGCGCCGTGTCTCGATTCGCGGATGCTCACGCCGGTCCGTCTCGGCCTCGGTGTGCACGATCATGATCGGCAGCTTGACGCGGAAGGTCGATCCCTTCCCTTCCCCGGGGCTGAACGCCTCGATGCGGCCGCCGTGCAGCTCGACGATGCGCCGCGCGATGGCGAGACCGAGGCCGAGCCCGCCGTGCGTCCGGGTCGTCGTGCTGTCGCCCTGCCGGAAGCGCTCGAAGAGGTGCGGCAGGAAGTCCTCGCGGATGCCGATGCCGGTGTCGCTGACCGTCACCTCGACGTGCGAGTTCACCCGCTGCAGCCGCAGCTGCACGCGGCCGCCGCGCGGCGTGAACTTCACGGCGTTCGACAGCAGGTTCCAGACCACCTGCTGGAGCCGATCCGGGTCGCCCGACACCGGTCCCGCGTGCGCCTCGAGAATCGGCTCGAGGCGCACCCCTTTCGAATCCGCCGCGGGCGTGATCGTGGCGAGCGCGTCGCGCAGGACGGTCGCAAGGTCCACCGCCTGGATGTGGAGGCGAATCTTGCCGGCCGCGATGCGGGAGACGTCGAGGACGTCCTCGACCATCTGCGTGAGCGAGGTGGCGTTGCGCTCGAGCGTCTCGAGCGCCTGCCCCTTGCGGTCCTCCTTCAGGATCCCCGAGCGCAGCATGCGTGAGTAGCCGAGGATGGCGTTGAGCGGCGTGCGGAGCTCGTGCGAGAGGGTCGCCAGGAATTCGTCCTTCAGCTGGTTGGCCGCCTGCAGTTCCTCGTAGGCGCGCGCGTTGTCCACCGCGAGCGCCGCGCGCGAGGCCGCGTCTTCCGCGATGCGGACATCCTCGTGATCGAAGCGCCGGCCCGAATCGGACCGCGCCATCGTGACCGCGCCAATCGTGCGCCCCTGGACGGTGAGAGGCAGGCAGATATACGAGAGCAGCCCGAGGCTGCGCAGGGTGCGCAGCGCCTCGGCATCGCCCCCCGCGGCGCTGACGAGCACCGCGTCGGTGACATCGAGGACGACGGATGGCTCGTTGGAGCGAATGACCCATGTCGGGCTCATGGGCGCGCGCGGGTTCTCGTGACGCGACCGCAGCTGCGCGACGGCCTCCACCTTCGCCGGGTCGACGTGCGTCAGCGCGATGCGCTCGGTCGGCCCGTTGTCCGTCACGACGTCGACCGCGCACCAGTCCGCGAAGTACGGCACCGACAGCTCCGCGAGCGACGTGAGGATCTGCCGCGGCTCGAGCGACGTCCCGAACGTCGCCGTCAGCCGCGACAGGAACGCGCCCTGGCGGCGGATTCGCTCCTCCACGTCGCGCGCGCGCAGCCGCTCGCCGATGTCGCGGGCAGTCTTCGACGCGCCGACGACGGTTCCCGCCTCGTCGCGGATGGGCGAGATGCTCAGCGAGACGTTGATGACCGAGCCGTCCTTCCGCTTCCGGACCGTCTCGAAGTGATCGACCACCTCGCCGGCGCGGATGCGCGCGAGCACCTCGTCCTCTTCGTACTGCCGGTCGTCTGGAATGATGGTGCGAATCGAGCGCCCGATGATCTCCGCCGCGGTGTAGCCGAACATCCGCTCCGCCGCGGGGTTCCACGACGTGACGATGCTGTTGAGGTCCTTGCTGACGATGGCGTCGTCTGACGACCGGATGATGGCGGAGAGCAGCGATTGAAGGGATGTCGGCGACCCGGGCACTACGACTGATTTTACCCGCCGCGCCGCTGCTGAGTTTGTCCTAGCGGCTCCGCGCGTCGCGCTCGAAGCGCGCGACGTCCTCGAAATATCGCGCGGCGAGCGCGGAGCTCGCGGGGTTCGTGTACACCTCCGCGACGGGCCGATCGATCAGCTCCGCGACCACGCCCGCGACGTCCTCCGCGGTCTGCGCCTGCATCGGCGAACCGGCCGCGCCCGGCGGGATCGGGCCCGTGCTCCAGCGCGCGTTCTTCGCGAAGTCGGTGGCCACCAGTCCGGGCATGACGATGGAGACGTGCACGTCCGGGTGCGTGCGCTGCAGGTCGACCCGCAGGTTCGCCGTGAGCGAGTTGAGCGCCGCCTTCGCCGCGCTGTACGCGGAACGCGGCGTGGCCACCGGCACGCGGCCGAGGAACGACGAGATGTTGATGATGTGCCCGCGCCCGCGCTCCATGAAGTGCGGCGCGATCGCCTGCATGCCGTAGAGCGCCGACTTGACGTTGACGTCGATCATCTCGTCGACGTCTTCGTCGGTGAGCTCGAGCACCGGCCGCAGGATTCCCTTGCCGGCGTTGTTGATCCAGACGTCCACGTGGCCGAAGGCCGCAATCGCCTCGTCGCGCAGCCGCTCGACGTCGCCGCGGCGCGTCACGTCGGCGGTGACGACGCGGGTGGGAGACGGCAGGCCGGCGGCGACGCGCTGGAGCGCGTCCGCGCCGCGCGCGGCGAGCACGAGGCTGTCGCCGCGGCGCCCGAGCTCGCTGGCGATGGCGGCGCCGATTCCGGCGCTCGCGCCGGTGATGACGACGACGCGGTGCATGCGATCAGTCTACAGGGTGCAGGAGGCAGGCTACCCCTGCCCCCTCAGCGTGATCAGGTTCGCGGCCGCAACGGCGGCCGCGCGGATCTCGACCAGGTCGTTGAAATGCGCATCGCCTGGAGCGGCATCGCCGAGCATCAGCTCCACGAAGCCGACGATGACGGCGAGGTGATTGGCCAGAAGGTGTATGGCCTCGGGATCAAGCGTGATCGAGCCGCGGGGGGGCACATCTGCACACAATTTTGAACCTCGGCTATTATCCGTGTGCAGCCGCTCCATGGATGTCGGCGGCACGCCCGCCTCTTGTCGGACAATCTCCGACAAACAAGCACGAAAGCGCCTGCCGTGTTAAAAGTGCAGGCGCTTGAAGCTGCCACTCATCCCCGTGTCGGACCTGGACGCCGCGCTGGCCGAGCGGCTCGAGCAGATGCGCGAGGAAGAACGGACGCGCATCGCCCGCGAGCTGCACGACGAGCTGGGCCAGCTCCTCACCTGCATCAAGCTGGATTTCGTGACGACCGTCCGCCGGCTCCGCGAGCTGAAGACCCCCGGCGACGTCGTGGACCGCCTGCAGTCGGCCGTCGGGCAGATCGATCTCGGCATCGGGATGGTGCGCCGGATTGCGACCGGGCTGCGCCCGCCGCACCTCGACCACCGTGACCTGGGAGGGGCCATCGAGTACGAAGCGCGGCGCATGTCGGCGATTGCCGGCATCGCGATGCCCGTCGCGGCGCGCGTGACCGAGGCCGTCGATTCCGAGATCGCGACCGCGGCGTTCCGCGTGTTCGAGGAAGCGCTGACCAACGCGGTCCGGCACGCCCATGCCAGCCGCATCTCCACGACCGTCGGCACCACGCGGCGCGGCCGCCTGATCGTCTACGTGAGCGACAACGGCGTCGGCATCCAGCGGCGGCGACTGAACGTGCGCTCGCTGGGGCTGCTCGGCATGAGCGAGCGGGCGCGCAAGCTTGGCGGGGCGCTGCGGATTACGAGCCGGCCCGATCACGGCACGCGCGTGCTGTTGACGCTGCCGTTGGCGGCGATCGGCCGGGTGCCGACCGCATGACCACGACGCTGCGCTACGACTCGCCCTCGCGCGACGCCGAGACGACCGCCCGGCCCACGTCGCTGCGCGTCATGCTCGTGGACGATCATCCGATCGTGCGCCGCGGCCTGCGCGACATCCTCGCCGACGCGTTTGCCGGCGCGATCATCCACGAAGTGGGGAGCGGCCGCGACGCGATTGCCTCGCTGCACTCGCACGTCTGGAACGTGATGGTGCTCGACCTCTCGCTGCCGGACGGCAGCGGGCTCGACGTGCTGAAGCGCGTCCGCGAGCTTCGCCCGCGCCTCCCCGTCCTGATCCTGAGCATGCACACGGCGGATCAGTTCGCGCGGCGCGCGATTGCCGCGGGCGCCTCCGGCTACCTGACCAAGGATGCCGCCGACGCCGAACTGGTCACGGCCGTGTCGAAACTGGCGCGCGGCGGCAAGTACTTCGGCGCCGAAGTGCTCGAGCGGGTGGCGCTCGGGCTGCACCCCGATCGGGAGGACCGCCCTCACGAGCGGCTGTCAGACCGCGAATACCAGGTCCTCCGCATGATTGGCGGTGGGAAGACGGTGTCAGAAATCGCGACGGAGCTTACGCTGAGCGTCAAAACGGTCAGCACCTATCGCGCGCGCATCCTCGAGAAGATGAGGATGCGCACCAACGCCGAGCTTACTCACTACGCTGTTCGTCACGGCCTGGCGGAATAGCTCCCCCAATCGACTGCTCGCGGGTCGCGTCCGGATCAGGCGCCTCGAGATCCGGCTCGAGGTCAGCCGCATTGTTCACGAGGCCTTCGTCGCGAGTCTGCGCCATCCCCTTCGACGAATCCGTCTCCGGAAAGTCCACACCC
>DASQAX010000442.1:0-11194 GCA_035635535.1 Vicinamibacterales bacterium
CAGCGTGTGCATGCGCTGGAGCATGTGCTCCTTGTTGATCGTCGCGTCGATCTTCCATCCACCGGGCGCCGTGATCTGCACGACGTTGGTGATCTCCGGAATCACCGTCGGGCCGTCACGCCCCATCTCGCCCAGCTCCCAGCGCCACGTGGCCTTCGGGTTCGCGCCCGGCATCTGCGCGGCCTTGAGGAAGCCGTGCGGATTCATCCAGAGCTCGATCGGGAAGATCTCCGCGACGTCTGGCTCATTCGGAACGGGCTGGCCGGTCGCACCATCCATGTGCCAGGCGTACACCTTCGGGCCCGATGCGTTCAGCATGAAGACCTGGTGCGTTTCCTTCTGCACCGGCCCGTCAACCCAGCCGATGCCGTACTTCCACGCGGCAGGCACGAGGCCAGGCTTGCGATCGAACTCTTCCTTCATCGTCTTCGCCTGCCAGTTCATCGTGCGCACGTAGTTTCCGAGCTTGTCCGGGCGCGGCCAGTCGACGTTCTTGCCGGCCTCTTTCTGCTGGCCGACGGCGCCGTTGTAGCCCTCACCTGCAATCGTGACGCAGTTCAGCTTGTCGTTGCCGATGGTCCTGATCGCCGCATCGAGAATCGGCTTGGGATCGACAAAGCCGGGAGGGAGCTGCTGCTGCGTGGCCACCGACCCGCCCAGCAGCGCGAGCAGACCCGCGGAGATCACCGGCAAGGCGAACTTTCTCAACATATTGCCTCCATTCAAGACGTGGTGAGTGCGGGACAAATTACCACTATTTCGTCGTGGCCGCCGGGGAAGTTGGGTACGCCTGCCACGTTCCCTGCAACGGCCGCTGCAGGACGCCCTTCTTGCCGTAATCGCACACGCCCTGCGGGAATACCGCGCGAAGCGCGGCGAGCTGGGCGTCGGTCACGGGACGCGCGTAATCCGCCTTGTCGATCGACTTCAGCTCGCACTTGAAGACGTCGTCGGTCATCGGCGCGCCCGCCACGATGCGCGGGTTCGCGTAGACGGGGAACATCGCCTTGCACCGCGCCGGGTCCTTGATTTCCTCGGACTGCGCGGTGAAGCACGAATCGGCCAGGCCGGCCGGCTTGTTCCGCAGGACCTTCTCGCGCGGGCTTCCCGGCGCCGTGTCGCTCGCGACCGCCGCGAGCCACGCGTCGAGGATCTCGAGGTTGGCGTCCTGCGCGCGGACGACCGGCACGCGCTCGTCGTAGACGCGCGAGATGCGGTTGCCGCCGCCGGCGGCGTCGATGCGGTTGCCCGCGATCACGCCGTCGAACGTGTCGTGCACGTTGCCGCCCGGCCCTTCCGTGTACGGCCGCATGTCGATGATTGGAATCAGGGCAAGGCCGTGCGCGCCGTCGTTGACGCGGCCGGTCTCGTAGGCGATGCGCAGCGCCTCCCGATCGGCCACGGTGCGCTCGGCGACCAGGTTGCCGTTGATGTCGTGGCCGCCGGCCAGGCGGTTGATGTCGAGGAACTGGTTGAAATTGATCTTGCCGGCGTTGAAGGCCGCCAGCCCGTACTGGACGCCGGCGTTGTCGAACGGCCGGCGCGCGAAGCCGGTCTTCGGGTCCTTCCCGTAGACGCTGACGTACGCGTCCTGGTACGTGCAGCGGACGCCGTCGGGCTTCCTGGCGGGATCGAAGCGCATCGACGGCGGGACCGTCTGCGGATCGCAGTTGATGTCGGCGGCGACCGCCGCATACCGCAGCTTGTTGTTCGTGCAGTAGTCCCAGTGGCTGAACCCGGAGACCGCCGTCTTCTGGTCGGTCGTGAACGGCTGCTTCGAGACGGTCATCGCGCGATCGAGCAGCTCGCAGTCGAGCAGCGACGTCTGGAAGGTGATGACGTCGGCAAAGCTCGCGGTCGGCACGATCGCGTCGAGCAGCCCCGGGTAGTTGTTGGCGATCAGGTGCTGCTGCATCGAGCCGCCCGAGCGGCCGCTGCCGATCGTCCACTTGATCGGGCCGAACTGCTCGATGAAGTGCTCCTTCACCATCATCATCGTCTCCGCGGAGACGACGTCGTTGGCGTACGTGCCGAAGACGTTGAGCGACGAGCCCGCCAGCGCGAAACCCTTCGCGACCGGGAAGTCGCCGTACTGACCGTCTTCGAGATTGCCGCGATTGCCGTTGAGGCCGCCGATCGTGCGCCCCTGGTGATAGCCCCAGGCGACGCCGCCGCCGAACGTGTAGACGAGGCGGCCGTTCCACGCGGCGCCGGCCGTCCACGGCGAGGGGAGCGGCGTGCCGGGCTCGTGCAGAAACGCAATCGAGTAGACCGCGCGATTGATGGTGCCCATCTCGCGCCGAACGATGTACGGGACCGTCTTGCCGTCGGTGGTCGTCGTCATGGCGATGTCGGCGGGACGCGGGGCGTTCGGGTCGAGCGGCTTGAACGGGTTCGCCGCGGCGTTGCCGCGTCCTCCGCCGAAGCCGTTCGCGTTGTCGGCCGCGGCGAGATCGCCGCCCTGGTTCTCGCGCGGCGCAGCGGCTGCCGTCGAGCGATAGAAGTACTCGACCTTCGTCGAGGCGGAGCAGTCGGCGTCGAGCGGCTCGCCGAGGCCGCTCGCCTGCGTCTCGCAGATGAACGGCGTCTGATGCGGGCTGTAGAGGACGGGACCGGCGATCGGATGATTGATGACGGTCAATTGCACGGCCGCCTTGCTGCCGCGCATCGCCGCCTGGACGGTATTCGATCCGACGTTGAGCCCGGTCACGAGCCCGACGAATGTCTTGTCGGGGGCAACTTTGAATGCCGCGCTCGCATCGTTGCCGTTGACGCGGACCGTGAGATTTTTCGCGGTGAGGTTCGCGGGACCGGCGATTTGGAGAAGAACGTCACCGCCGCTGACCAACTCGGCCCTCGTCGAAAGCGCGCGAATCTCGAGTCCAGCTCCCGCAGGCGTGCTGGCGGCAGGTCCCGCGGCTTTCTGCTGCGCCGCGACGGGGGCGGCCAGGATGCCGACCACTGCAACGAATCCGATTACCGCGATGCGCTTCATCGCAAGTCCTCCAAAAAACCGGATATTGTTCAAGCTGCTGGATGACCGGTCCGGCGGACCGATGTTTAAAGAGGCCAATAACATAGCGCGAAACTGAGTCCGCCGTTTGCTTGACGTTTCACACCGCCGTCAGTTACAAGAGTTGGCTGCTCTCGCACGGCTGGGCAGATCAAGGAGACATGAATGCAGGTGAGTATTCTCAAGCGGGTGGCATTGGCGCTCGGCCTTCTGGCGGTGCTGCCCCTGGCAGCCTCCGCGCAGGAGGCGACGCTGAGCGGTACCGTCACCGATTCGACCGGGGGAGTCCTGCCCGGCGTGACGATCACCGCGACGCACACGGCGACGGGCAATACCTTCGTGGCCGTGACCGACGAACGAGGCGGCTACCGCGTCCCGGTACGCGTCGGGCTGTTCAAGGTAGACGCCGAGCTTCCCGGCTTCGGCACGGTGACGCGGCAGGTGGACCTGCTGGTCGGCCAGGTCGCGGTGCTGAACCTGCAGATGGCGCCCTCGACGGTCCAGGAATCGGTGACGGTTACGGGTGAGGCGCCACTGGTCGACACGGCGACGTCCACGCTCGGCACCAACGTCGATCCGCGGCAGATGCAGGAGCTGCCGGTCAACGGCCGCAACTGGATGGACCTGACGCTGCTCGCGCCGGGCAGCCGCGCGAACGCGGTGGCCGAGACGCCGATCAACTCGACGAGCTCGAACATCCCCTTCCAGCTCAATCTCGACGGCCAGCAGGTGACCAACCAGGTGGCGCTCAGCTTCGGGCAGCCGCGCTTCAGCCGCGATGCGATTGGCGAGTTCGAGTTCGTGTCGAACCGCTTCGACGCCTCGCAGGGGCGCTCGAGCGGCATCCAGGTGAACGCCATCACGAAGTCCGGCACCAACACGCCCGGCGGCACGTTCTCGGGCTACTTCCGCGACTCGAACTTCAACGCGGCCGACCCGGTGGCGACCGATGCGACCGGCAAGCACATCGTGCTGCCGTACCAGAATCAGCAGCTGAGCACGACCTTCGGCGGCCCCATCGTCCGGGATCGCGTCCACTACTTCCTGAACTACGAGTTCGAGCGCGAGCCGCAGACCTACGTCTACAACACGCCGTACCCGAAGTTCAACACGACGCTCTCCGGCGTGCGCCGCCAGGACACCGAGATGGGGCGCTTCGACTTCCAGTTCAACCCGCAGATGCGCTTCACCGCGCGGGGCAACCGCTACGACAACCGCATTCCGTACGACTCGCGCTACACGGGCGGCTCCAATCGCACGCCGGCCTCGGCCATCGGGACCAACCGGCGCAGCGAGCAGGAATTCGGCAGCTTCACGCAGGTCCTGGGCCAGAGCATGGTCAACGAGATCAAGGGCGGCCACTCGCTCTTCCACTGGAACCAGTTCGCGCACGTGAACAACGCCAACAGCCTCGTCGGCCAGACGCAGGGACTCGGCGCGCCGGTCATCCTGCTGCGCGGCTTCACGCTCGGCCAGACGCACGCCATCACGCCGCAGAACATCCGTGAAGAGGACTGGGACATCCAGGACGCGTTCACGATGTCGTTCAACGCGAAGGGGCGCCACGACACGAAGATCGGCGGCGAGTACATGCACGACTTCACGTGGGAGACCACGTGCCAGACCTGCATGGGGCAGTTCACGGCGAACAACGGCGCGCTGACGCCGGCCGTCATCCAGGACATGATCCGCGACGTCAACGACGTCACGACGTGGAACCTCGCGCCGCTCTCGGCGGTGACGACGCAGTACATCCGGAACGTCGCGATGACGAGCTCGCCGTTCTCCCGCCCGACGGGGAACAACGGCTTCACCGAGTACGCGCCGCGTCACGTGGTCGCGTGGTGGGCGCAGGACGACTGGCACGCGACCAGCAAGCTGACGCTGAACGTCGGCGTCCGCTACGACGCGCAGATCGGCGAGTTCGTCAACTGGGTGGAGTTCAAGCCGTTCATCGACGCGAACCGGCCGAACGACCTGAACAACGTCGCGCCGCGCCTCGGGTTCAACTACGCGTGGAACGACCGGACGGTCATCCGCGGCGGCTACGGCATCTACTACGGTGAGGCGACGGGGCAGCCGCCGCTCTTCACGCTGCGCTACGTGCAGCAGATCGCGATGACGGTGCTCAATGACGGCCGCCCGGACTTCGCGGTCAACCCGTTCAATGGTCCGGCGCCGACCTACGATCAGGCGAAGGCGCTGCTCTGCGCGTTCCAGCCGAATCCCGCCGCGCCGACGTGCAACCTGCGTCACAGCACGCAGAACTTCGCGGCGCCCGATCTCGTGGATCCCTACAGTCACCAGGCGTCACTCGGCTTCGCGCGCCAGGTCGGCAGCCAGGCGTCGCTCGAGGTGGACTGGGTGTACACGGGCGATCGCGCGCAGCTCAACACGCGGAACGTCAACGTCGCGTTCAACCCGGCGACGGGCCTCCCGTATCCGCTCGTCGGCGCGCAGGCGGCGGCCAATTACATCAACCGTCCGTATCCGGGCTGGGGCACCGTCCAGTTGAACCGCAGCGACGGCCAGCAGAACTACCAGGCGCTCCAGACGGCATTCACCAAGCGCATGGCGAACCACTGGCAGGCGTCGGCGTCGTACACGCTGTCGCGCACCAGGCAGCTCGACCAGCTGCCGCTCAACCCGGGCTGCCAGTATCCGGTGACGACGGTTGCGGGATCGGGCGTCTATCGGTGCGATGTGGCGGTGACGCTGCCGGAATACATCTCGGAGAACGCGTGGTATTCCGGGAAGGATCAGCACAATCGCGTGACCTTCAACGGCATCTGGGAGGCGCCGCACGGACTGCAGTTGAGCGGCCTCTACATCTTCGGCGACAACGGATGGGAGACGGCGCAGGCGGGCGTCGACGTGCTCAACCAGGGCGCGACGGGCCAGACCTCCGCGCAGGGCCGCCTGCGGCAGAACGCTACGGTGATCCCGCGCAACGGGCTGAACCTGCCCGCGATTCACCGCGTCGACATGCGGCTGCAGAAGCGGCTCTCGTTTACCCAGAAGTTCAAGGTCGATGGCATCTTCGAAGTGTTCAACGTGTTCAACCGCCAGAACTTCGATCCGACGCTGTTCGAGCTCAACGAACAGAACGCGCGGTACGGGCAGCCGAACCAGAGCGTGACCACGGCCTACTCGCCGCGCATGCTCCAGTTCGGCTTCAGGACGCAGTTTTAGCGCGGATGACAATCGTGGGGCGAGCCTTGTCAGGCTCGCCTCGCGAACCCAACAGGGTTCGCGCCACCGACACTCTGGCGGGTCCAAAAGGACCCGCCCTACGCTACCGACACGTCATCGCGTCCGGACGTCCACGAGGATCTCGAGCAGCGAGTCGATCTCGTCCTGGCAGGCGAGGTGGAAGCGCGCGTGCGAGTCCGCGGCGGCGCCGACGCGAATGGTCAGCAGCTTCTCCGGGTAGGTGGACGAGAACGCGTCCTCGTCGGTCGCGTCGTCCCCGACATAGATGGCGCTGTCACAGGCAAACCAGCGGCACGCCTGCTGCAGCGCGACGCCCTTGTTGCCGCCGCCGCGTGGCAGCAGGCTGACCGCCTCCGCGCCGCCGAGCGCCCGCGCGTCGGGCAGGCGGGCGACCACTCGATCGATCGCCTCGACCGCGCGCCGCTTGTCGCGCGCGTTGCGGTAGTGAATCGTCAGCGAATAGCGCTTGTCTTCGATCACGATGCCCGGGTCCTCCGGAAGCCGGCGTTCCAGCTCGCGTGCCCATTCGGTCGCCGGCGTGGGGGAGACGATGCCGGGCGGCGGCGGCTCGAGGCCGTGGTTGCCGAAGAGGTACCACACGGGAACGCCTGCCAGCCGCTCCGAGAGGTCGTCGAGCGCGCGCCCGGAAATGATCACGCAGGGATACAGCCGCGCGGCCTCGATGAGGAGCCGGCGGGTCGTTTCGCGCATGCGCGGCTCGGCCGGGGTCGGAGCGATCGGCACCAGGGTCCCGTCGTAGTCGAACGCGAGGAGCACGTTGGCGTGCGCGAACCCGGCAAGCAGGGAGCGCTGTTGGTCGGCAAGAATCGTCTGCATGCTAGATCGAGGTGTCCTCCCAGCCCCTGACCGCGTAGTGCAGCGGTCGCGTCCACAGGCTCTCGAGCCCTTCCAGGATGTCCGACGCCCAGCCGAACACGTTTCGGCCCGCGACGACGCGTCGAAGCGCGCGCATCCGCGCGCGCCGCTGGTCGGCCGGCATGTCGATGGCGCGCGCGAGCGCGTCGGCAAAGCCGTCGACGTCGTACGGATTGATGATGAGGGCTTCGTGCAGCTCCTGCGCGGCGCCCGCCAGCTCGCTCAGCACGAGCACGCCGTCCTCGTCGTCGCGCGCGGCGACGAACTCCTTCGCAACGAGGTTCATCCCGTCGTGCAGCGAGCTGACGATGCAGAAGTCGGCGAGGCGGTAGAGCGCCACGAGGCTCCTGATCCCGAGCGGCGCCGTGCGGTACGCGACGAGCGGCGGCCCCGCGGCGACGTGATGCCGTGCGTTGACCTCCTGGATCCGTGCCGTGATCTCCGCCTCGATCTCGGCGTAGCCGTGGAGGTGCGATCGCGAGGGGACGCCAATCTGGACGAACGTGAGCCGCCCGCGCAGCTCCGGGCGGCGCGTGACGAGGGCGTCGAGGGCTGCCAGCCGCTCGGGGATCCCCTTCGTGTAGTCCAGCCTGTCCACGCCGATGCCGATGAGCGGGGCGTCGAGCCGCAGCTCGCGATGCAGCCGCTGCTGTTCGGCGCGAATCGCGTCCGCCGTTCCGATGTCCTGGATGCGGTCGTAATCGACGCCAATCGGCACGGAGATGACCGTCGTGGGCCGGCCGCGCACCCAGATCCGGGACGCCTCGAGATCGACCTCGGCCCCGAGCTGCTCTTCCGCCGCCTGGAGGAAGTTCCGCCGATCGCGCTCGAGCTGGAAGGCGAGCAGGTCGTTGGCGGCAAGGCCCTCGACCAGTTCCGTGCGCCACGGGCAGATGCGCAGCCGGTCCGGGTGGGGCCACGGGATGTGCCAGAAGAGCGCGGTGCGCACCGCGTGACGCCGTGCGCGCAGCGCGGGCGCCACGAGCGCCAGGTGGTAGTCCTGGAGGAACACGGGCGTCTCCGACGAGTCGAGCTCCTCGTCGATCGCCGCGGCGAACCGCTCGTTGACGTCGCGGTACGCGGCCCATTCCTCGGCGCGGAACCGGGGACGGACGTCGACGACGTGGCAGAGCGGCCAGAGCCCTTCGTTGGCGAAGCCGCCGTAGTACGCCGAGAACGTCGGCTCCTCGAGCCACAGGCGGCGCAGCGAGTAGGACGGATGCTCGGGCGGCACCAGGATCTTGTCCGCGGCGTCCACGACGGATCGATCGGCGGAGCCTGCGCCGTGCGCGATCCACGTTCCGCCGCGCTCGCGCATCAGCGCATCGAGCGCCACCGCGACGCCGCCGGTCGCGCTGGTCCACGTCACGCTGCCGTCGTCGCGCCGGACGTGGAGGTAGGGCTCGCGGTTCGACACGACGAGCAGCGGACGCGGTGCCCGCGCCTCCTGCTCGCCGGCCTGCGCGAGGCCGCGGCGGAACAGCATGGGTCCGATGAGCTCGTGGATTGGAATCAGCGCGATCAGCAGCGTCTGCAGCTGCGTGCCCCACCCGGGGAACTCCGAGGCCACGACGGAGGCCAGGCCGACCGTGATGCCCGCCTGCGAGATGAGGCCGGTCCAGGCGTACCGGCCGACGCCCGGATCGATGCCGGTTGCATTCACCCCCGCGCGCACGCCGATGCGGATCAGGGCGGTTCGAATCGCCGCCAGCGCGAGCGCGATGGGGCCGAGCGCCACCAGCGCGTCGACGCGGAGCGACGAGCCGATCGCGACGAAGAAGATGATGAGGACCGGCGGCGCGCCGCGTTGAACGGCGGCTCGCAGCGCGTCGCCCTGGGAGACCGACAGGTTCTCGATGACGAGCCCCGCCGACACCGCGGCGAGCAGCGGCCCGAATTGCTGCGTCGTGCCGACCTGGCTCAGGAGCCCGCACATCGCGAGCAGCGCCAGCGTCACCTCGCGTCCGACGTACCGAAGGTAGAGCGCGAAGAGCGCACCGACGAGCGCGCCGAACGCGACGGCGCCGCCGGTCTCCCACGCGAAGCGCACGAGGAGGTTCGGCCCTTCGATGTCCGGCCGGAGCACGGCCCTGGCGACCTGCATCGCACACGAGAACAGCACGAGCAGCACGAGATCCGCCAGCACGACGACGGCGAGCACGAGCTCGCTCAGCCGCCCCCGCGCACCGGTCTCGGTCGTCACCGCCGCCGTCATGGTCGGCGAGACGCTGGCCACCATGATGGTGAGCAGGCACACGATGACCGCGCGAGTCATGCCGCTGCTCTCCGGCGCGACGGGGAGCCACGACCACGCGAACCAAGCCGCGGTCCCGATGCCGATGATGACCACGGCGAACGTCACCGTCGTCAACCGCACGATCGCGGAGAGGCGGCCGCCGAGCCGCTCGAGGCTGATCGTCAGCCCGGCAATCAGCGCGATGAGCGTCGTGGCGAGGCCCGTGATGGCCTGCAGCTGCGACGCCATCGACGAGGTGATCACGTTGCCGAGATACGGGCCGACGAGGACGCCGAACAGCAGGTAGCCCGTGAGCCGCGGCAGGTGCAGGCGCCGAAGCAGATCGCCGGCGACCCAGGCGCCAAGCAGCGTGAACCCGACCGCGAGCGCCGTGCCGACCGACGCCGCGGCCCCGGCCTGGCCCAGGTTCCTGGCCCAGGCGACTGCAGCGACGGCGAGCAGCAGCGCGCCCGCTCTCGTCATGCGTCCTCTCCCGCGTCGGCAAGAGCCGCGACGACCGACGAGGCGATCGTGCCGACCACCACGACGGTGAGGACGACCGCGAACTCGTCGCCGAGCGCACGGACGACGTTGAGCGCGAACGCGACGCCGAACGCTCCGGGAGCCAGCAGCAGCCGTGCCGGCGGCGGTGTCGATGCGGGAAAGAGGCGGCGCGCGAGCCAGGCGCCCGCCAGCTTGCCGGCCGCGCGCAGGACCGTGTACGCGATCGCGATCGTCAACGCGGCCGGCGAGTAGTCGGCGTGTGCGCCCGCCAGCACGAGCACCAGCGCGAGCAGCGAGTCGGCAACGTAGGTGACGTCCCGTCGGAGGTGTTCGCGTATCGCGGCGCCCGCGAGACGCCAGCACGTGCCGGCCACGACGCCGCAGAGCAGTGCGGACATCGACAGATAGTCGGCCGCGCCGCCGAGCAGCAGCACGCAGGCGAAGGTGCCGACGCGCCGTTCCTCGGTGGTGGAGGCCCGGACGAGCATCAACCATCCGCACGCGGCGATAACGACCGCGATGCCCGCGACCTGCGCGGCGAATTGGAGCGCGGGTGTGATTGCCGCCTCACGCTGCAACGCCAGCAGGACGCCGCCCGCGATGATCGGCAGCAGCGCATCGTCTGCCGAGAACGGCCGCGTTGCCTCCGATGGCTCGCCGGCATCCCACGCGAGTGGAGACGACGTGGCCGCAGCGATGCCGAGCACGACAGCGGCAACGTCCCACGGCGCGAAGACACCGAGGAAGGACACGGCCGGCCGCGCGACGATGAGCGCGCCCGCGACGACGAGCCCGGTGACGGCGGCCTGGAGCGCCGCCGCGACCGGTGTCGAGCGGCGGCTCCCGCGGACGCGCATCGCGGCGACGATCCCGAACACCGCAAGGCCGACCGGTGCCGCCGGGTCGAGGAGCGAGAGGGCGGACGGCGTCAGGATGGCAAGCCCGTGCGGTCCGAGCGCGACTCCGCACAGGAGCAGCAGCACGGAGACGCTTTCGAGCCTGGGCGCGACGGCCGCCCTGATCTCCGCTCGCGCGATCCTCATCGCTCGATGGCCATCACGCGATGCGTCTCGCCGCGCTGCACCGCGACGAGCAACAGGTTTCCGCGCTGGAGCGACGCGAACGCCGATCTCACCTGCGCGGGAGTCGGCGCGTCGACGGTGCCGATTCCGGTGACGAGATCGCCGGCCGCGATGCCGGCCGCATCGCCCGCCGACCCGCGTTCGACGCCCGTCACCTCCGCCCCGAGGCGCGGCGCCGTCCGCATCGTCAGCCCCAGCGCGGCGGTGTTCGTCTCTGGAACCGCCGGAGCCACCAGCCGCGCCATCTGCTGCGTCCCGCCGCGCGTCACC
>DASQAX010000443.1:0-3435 GCA_035635535.1 Vicinamibacterales bacterium
GCTCAAGCCTGGCGGACACGTCTACTTCTACAACGAGCCGGACGACGCCGAATTCCTCAGCCACAACCAGTCGATGATCGCGGCGCTGAACCCGCTGCACATGCAGACGTTCGACCTCAATTCGTTCGTGCGCTGCCTGGCCGCGAACGGGCTCGAGGTGCTGTTCCATCGGCGCCGGCAGCTCAGTCACATTTCGTTGGCGCGGCACAGCTCGCCCGCGATGAAGCCGATGGGGAGCGCGGAGCGGGAGAGCCGCATCGGCGCCTACCGCCGAGCCCGCGACCGGTCCATCCTCGCGCTGCGAGGCGACGTCCGCGCACGCTTCGCCGATGAGTGGTCGAAGATTGTGGAGCGCGGCGTCGCCGGCGGACTGGTCGAGTTCGACGCCGAAGGCGTGCTCCGCCTCGTCGGCCGTGAGACCACGGCGACGTCGACAGACTGAGATAATGCGATCGTGCCGTTCCGCACGATCGCCGGTCATTCCCGCCTGCTGTCGCTCCTCGCGCGCGCGATCGCGCGCGACTCGATGCCGCCCGCGGTGCTGATGGCCGGCCCTGCCGGCGTCGGCAAGCGGCTGACCGCGGTCGCGGTCGCGCAGGCGATCAACTGCCTGCAGCCGACAGCATCGAATGCTTTCGAGCGCGACGCCTGCGGCGAGTGCGCGTCGTGCCGCCGCATCGCGCGCGGCACGCACCCCGACGTCGTGACCGTGGAGGCTGGCGAGTCGGGCTCCATCAAGATCGAACAGCTGCGCGACGTGATCGACCAGTCGCAGTTCCGGCCCTTCGAAGGCAGGCGGCGGGTCGTCATCATCGACGAGGCGGATGCCGCGGGCGCCGACGCGCAGAGCGCGCTGCTGAAAACGCTCGAGGAGCCGCCATCGGCGTCCGTGTTCATCCTCGTGTCGTCGATTCCCGATGCGCTGCTCCCGACCGTGCTCTCGCGATGCCCGCGCCTGCGGTTCGGGCCGCTGACGCCGGGCGAGGTCGCTCGCGTGCTGATGCGCGACCACGGCTACTCGGAACACGACGCGCGCGCGGCGGCCGCCGACGCGGACGGCAGCGTCGGCCGGGCGCTGCAATCGCAGTCCGACGATCTGACTGAAGCACGCGAGGACGCCGAACGCATCCTGCAGGCGACCGCACGCGACACCGATCCGGTCAAGCGCATCAACGTCGCCCGCAACCTCACGGAGGGCAAGCGGACGCCGGCCGAGGAGCGGAACCGTCTCGCCGTGCGCCTGCGATCGCTCGGGTCGCTGCTGCGCGACGTCGGCATCATCGCGAGCCGCGCGGATCGCGCGATGCTCGCCAACGCCGACCTCGAGGGACGGCTGGAGACGCTCTCCTCGTCGTTCGACGCGGAGCGCAGCCAGCGCGCGTACGCGGCGGTCGACCGGGCGCTTGCCGCGCTCGACCGCAACGCCAGCCCGAAGCTCGTGGCGGATTGGCTGTTGCTGGAGCTGTGAAGGTTTCAGGTGTCAAAGTGAAACCCATCGTCGCGATCACGGCGGGAGATCCCGCGGGCATCGGCCCCGAGATCGCACAGAAGGCGGCCGATCATCCGCGCGTCCGCGACGTCTGCGAGCCCGTGATCTACGGCCCCCCTGACGCCTCGCGGTTCGAGCCCGGCGTGCTGTCGGCCGACGCGGGGCTCGCCGCGTACGAGTCGATCTGCGAGGCGGTCCGCGATGCGATGGACGGCCGGGTCGCCGCGATCGCGACAGCGCCGGTCAACAAGCTGGGGTTCTCACGCGCCGGGCTGGAGTGGAAGGGGCACACGGACCTGCTCGCGCATCTCACGCGCGCGCCACGCGTCGCCATGATGTTCTGGTCCGAGCCGCTGAAGGTCGTCCTGGCGACGGTGCACGTCCCGCTCGCGGAGGTGCCGCGGCTGCTCACCGAGGCGATGCTCGGCGACACCATCGACCTGACCGCGCGCGAGCTCCCGCGCTTCGCCATCGCGCGTCCGCGCATCGCGCTCGCCGGCCTGAACCCCCACGCGGGCGAGGAAGGGTTGCTCGGCTCGGAAGAGAACGACGTCCTGCGGCCGGCGGTGGAGGCAGCGCGTGCGCGAGGCGTCGAGATCGACGGCCCGTTTCCCGGCGACACGATCTTCGGCCGCGCCATGCGCGGCGAATTCGACGCCGTGATTGCCTGCTATCACGACCAGGGGCTGATTCCGGTGAAACTGCTCGCCTTCGGCCGCGCGGTCAACGTGACGCTCGGCCTGCCGATCGTGCGGACGTCGGTCGATCACGGCACCGCGTTCGACATCGCCGGCAAGGGGATTGCGGACCCGTCGAGCATGATCGAAGCGGTCTTGCTCGCGGCGCGATTGTCGAAGCCGCACGGCCAGCGCTCGGTGCCGTAAGTGCGTTCGGGCTTCGCGTCGCGGCGCACCGCGACCGTCACGTCCGATCCCTCTCGAATCTGGAAGTGGCCGGCCGCCATGTACTCCTGCTGCAGGTAGCGGTCGACCTCCCCGTACGCGTCGGCGAATTCCTTCCGCCGCGTCTCGTTGATGAGCACGATCGGGACCCGCTGCCGGCGCATCCGCGCGAGCATCAGCTCCTGGTCGTGCGCGGTGGTGAACGCGTCGGGCGGCAGGAACAGCGCATGTCCCGCCCCGAACCGGCGCCGGGCGAAGAAGTAGTACTCCGGCGCGGCCCAGGTCAACAGCACCGCGTCCTCACGATTCGTGCAGGCATTGAGGTAGCGCACCGCGTCGGGCATCTCTCCGGCCGGCCAGAAACGCTGCCACGGCCACTGCGTGCCCGTCTCCTCCACGCCCTTGATGGTTCGGGCCATCGTGCCGACGCCGTCGGCGACGCGCGTGTCCCTGACGCGCTCCGTCAGGCTGCCGAGGTGCCAGATGCCGGCGACGCTGACCGCGGCCACGGCGACGGCGATTGCACCCGCTACCGCGCCGCGGCGGCTGCTTTCGACAACCTCCCACGCGCCGACAATCGCCAGCAACGCCGCTACATCCTGGATCCGGGAGACGATCGGATGACGCAGCACGACCGCCAGGTACAGGACGAGCATCGCGAGCGCGGCGGCGACCACGGGGGCGCGCGCTTTCGACGTGACCAGGAGCAACAGGGCGGCCACGGCCGCGAGGTGCGCGACGTAGAACAGCAGGACGGCTGAATCGTCCTCGCTCCACGCGGCAAACCCCTGTCCGGTGCCCAGGAAGGGAAATGGCGGCGGCGCGAGGAAGCGCTGGTGCGCCTCGCCGCGCGCGAACTCCACCGCTTCGTGGAAGTGCTCTGTCAGGCCTTCCGACCACTGCACGAAGACCAGGTAGGGCAGCATCACGACGATGACCGCCGCCGCATAGAGGCCGATGGCCCGCGCGCATTCGACGCGATTGTCCCGATGCCGCCACACCAGCGCGGCGCCGCAGCCGGCGGCGGCATAGACGCCGAGGTCG
>DASQAX010000444.1:0-4229 GCA_035635535.1 Vicinamibacterales bacterium
ATCTTCCGGCGCGCGGACGATCGATCTGATCGACTATGCCGACGAAGGGCAGGCCGTCGTCGACCTGCGGAACGGCCGCGTGAACGGCGTGCTCACGATTCCGCCGGAGTTCTCACGGCGCGTGCTCGTGAAGAACCAGCCGCGTATCGCGCTCATCGAGGACAACACCGACACCGTCGTGGCCAACGCGCTTGCCGGCAACCTGACGTCGATGCTGCTCGCCTACAACGAGCCGCCGACGGCCGCGCGCGTGCCGGCGAAGGCCACGCTCGACGTCGTCGAGGTGTATCCGTACGTCCCGTACATCCAGTACCTGCTCCCCGGCTCGATCGCCATGTCGATCTTCATGATGGTGATGATCGGCGGCGGCATCATCTTCATCGACGACAAGGCCCGCGGGCTGCACGAGGGATATCTCGTCACGCCCATCACCAAGCTGGAACTGATTGCCGGCTTCAACATCTCCGGCACGATCAAGGCGGTGCTTGCGGGCTTCGTCATCATGCTGATTGGCTCGGTGATTGCCGGCGTGCCGAACCCATTCGACCCGCTCCGCATCCTGCGCCTCGTCGTGCTGATCGTCGTCACCGCGTTCGCGCTGATCAGCATGATGTTCCTCCTGATGGTGCGCGTCAGCGATCCACTGATGCCGCGCGCGATCTTCGGCGTGCTCAACACGGTGCTCTACTTCCCGAGCGGCGCGGTCTATCCGCAGCAGGGGTTCCCCCCCTGGATGCAGGTCATCGCCAAGGTCGATCCGTTCACCTACGCGGTGCACGGCTTCAAGAGCCTGCTGCTGAAGAACACCGGCATCGACGCGATCAGCGGCGATCTGCTCTATCTCGTCGCGTTCTCGGCGGTCGCGATGACCGCGGCCACGTTGCTCTTCAAGCGAACACTCTGACGAATGGCCGAACACCACGGCTCCGCACGCCAGGCGTTGCCCCGATCCAAGTCGAGGGAGGATCTCGAGACCCGCGCGCGCCTGCTCGACGCCGCCGCGCGGCTCTTCGCCGATCGAGGCTTCGCGAGGGTCACGGTGCGCGACATCTGCAAGAAGGCGCACGCAAACGTCGCCGCCGTGAACTATCACTTCGGCGGCAAGGACGGCCTGTACCACGCGGTCATGCGGATGGCGATCGAGACGATGCAGGCAACGACGGACGCGGCGCGTGCCGCCGGCCGCGACCTGCCACCGCGCGAACGGATCCGCGCGTACGTGTCCGTCTTCGCCGATCGGCTGCTCGGCACCCACCACGAAACCTGGATCCACCAGCTGATGCTGCGCGAAATGTCCGATCCCTCACCCGCGCTGGCCATGGTGGCCGAGGACGTGCTGAAACCGCGCATGGCGTATCTGTGCCGCACGATCGCCGAACTGATTGGCTGCGCACCGGACGATCCGCGGGCCATGCGATGCGCGCTCAGCGTCACGTCTCAGTTCAACAGCATGCTGTGGTCGCGGGCGGTCGTACGGCTGGTGAATGCCTCCGATGCGGTCCCCGGCCCCATCGACGAGATTGCCGAGCACATCACGCAGTTCTCGCTGGGAGGGATTCAGAAGGTCACTCGCGACGAAGCCTGAGCCGCCGTCCGACGGCGACGCCGAGATGATACGCGCCTTCCTGCTGCAGCCAGATGTGCCGCGCGTAGTTGTCGGCCAGCTCGACGATCATCATGCGCTTGTCTTCCGGGAGCGCCGCGGCGATCTGCTCCACCAGCGTCTCCTGGCGCTGGAGATCCACCGTCTCGAAGAGCTCGTCATCGTGGATGGCCTCCAGCAGCTCCTCGTACTCGTTCTCGCACTGGTCCTCGGCGTCGGAGAACGACGGCACGTGCCGCAGCTTGCCGTCGAGATCCAGTTTCTTCGCGCACTGTTCCGCGAGCTCGAGGAGTTCGTCTGAAGTCAGCATACGGTCAATAAAACCACGAAGAACGCGAAGGTCACGAAGGAAAAGTTTTATGTAATGTCTCCGAGGTGGAACGCCTTCACCTGCAGGTACTCGTCGATCCCGAAGTGAGACCCTTCCCTGCCGAAGCCTGACTGCTTGATGCCGCCGAACGGCGCCATCTCGACGGAGACGCTCCCGGTGTTGAGGCCCACCATGCCGAACTCCAGCCGTTCGGCGACGCGCCACGCGCGCCGGATATTCTCCGTATAGAAGTACGCCGCCAGCCCGTACGGCGTGCTGTTGGCCATCTCGATCGCCTCGTCTTCGTCCTTGAAGCGGAAGAGCGGCGCGACCGGCCCGAACGTCTCCTCCGACCCGATGCGCATCCCGGTCGTCATGCCCGTCAGCACGGTCGGCGCCACGAAGTGCCCGCCGAGCGCATGCGAGCCGCCACCGACGGTCGCCACCGCCCCGCGCGTCCGCGCGTCATCGATGTGGCCGAGCACCTTCTCGGTCGCAGCGTCGTTGATCAGCGGACCGACGGTCGAGTTTTCCTGCAGGCCCTCGCCCACGACGAGGCCGGACACCTTCTTCGTCAGCTTCGACGCGAATTCGTCGTAGATCGCGTCGCGGACGAGAATCCGGTTCGCCGAGACGCACGTCTGCCCCGCGTTGCGGAACTTGCTGGCCATCACGCCCTTCATCGCGCGGTCCATGTCCGCGTCGTCGAAAATGATGAACGGCGCGTTGCCCCCGAGCTCCATGCTCAGCCGCTTCAGCGTGCCCGCGGATTTCTCCATCAGGTAGCGTCCGACGCGCGTCGAGCCGGTGAACGACAGCTTGCGGACGAGGTCGCTCGACGTCAGCGCCTCGCCAATGGGGCCGGGCTGGCCGGTCACGATGTTGATCACGCCCTTCGGGAACCCGACACGCTCGGCGAGCACGGCCAGCGCGAGCGCCGAGTACGGCGTCAGCTCCGACGGCTTCAGGATGATGGTGCACCCGGCGGCCAGCGCCGGCGCGACCTTCCGCGTGATCATCGCGTTCGGGAAATTCCACGGCGTGATGGCCGCGCAGACGCCGACGGCTTCCTTGAGCACGATGATGCGGCGGTCAGCCGTCGGCGAAGGGATCGTTTCGCCGTAGACGCGCTTGGCTTCCTCGGCGAACCATTTCACGAAGCCGGCGCCGTACATGATTTCACCGCGCGATTCGGCGAGCGGCTTCCCCTGCTCGACGGTCAGGATTTTCGCGAGGTCGTCGGTGTGCTGATTGATGGCGTCGAACCACGCCTCGAGCAGCGCGCTGCGCCTGGCGGCTGGCAGCGCGCGCCACTGCGGAAGCGCCGCGTTGGCGGCATCGATCGCGCGCCGCGTCCCTTCGGCGCCGACGTCGGGAATGTTGCCGACGACCTCGCCGTTCGCGGGGTTGCGTACGGCGAGCGCCGATCCATCCGTCACCCATGCGCCGCCGATGTATGCCGCTTCCTTGAAGAGCGCCGCGTCCTTCAGCAGTTCCCGGAGATCCGTTTTCGTGCGTAGTGCTTCGGCCATGCCTTCATCCTACCGCCGCGCCGCCGCGTTTTGTGCGCAGGACATCGGCGGCTCGTTCCGCCGCGTCCCTGACGAGAAAACCCATCTTTGGATGACTCGCCTCGATGTCGATGGCGATCCCCTGCTCGCGCAGTTCCTCGGACGTCGTCGGACCAATCGACGCGACCGCCATCGCCGCCAGGCCCTGCCGCACAGCTGGCTCGACGTTCATCTGGCGCGCGACGTCCAGAAGATGGACGACCTGCGTCGCCGTCGTGAAGAGCACCACGTCGAGGTCGCGTCCGGCCACCGCGCGCGCCGCCGCCTGCAGCGGCCCGAGATCGTCCGGCAATGCATACCGATAGACCGGCACGCTGACGACGGCCGCCCCGCGCTCGCGAAGGCCTTCGAGCAGCTGCGCGTTCGACGTGCCGTACTCCTGGACCGCAACCCGCGCGCCGCGCAGCGTCAGCTCACCGGCCTTCGCATCGAGCGCGGCCAGCAGCTCGCGCCAGGTGTTCGGCTCCGGCGCGACCACCCACGGCGTCATGCCAAGCTCGCGCAGCACGGCCACGGGCTTCGGCCCGCGCGCGGCAATCTTCGTGCTGTCGAGGGCGGACAGGAACGTGGGCCGGACACCGCGCCGATCGACGACCGCGAGCACCGCGCGCGTTCCGACGCCGGTCAGCAGGATGACCAGGTCGAATTCATGGCGAAGCAGCGCATCGATGAACGCGAACGCCTCGGTGTTGGTGTCGAGAGGGACTTCGCGAAGGGCGGGCGCGGAAAGCGGCTGCCCGCCGTA
>DASQAX010000445.1:0-11152 GCA_035635535.1 Vicinamibacterales bacterium
AGCGTGCTTGGCACAGCAGAGCTCGACGATCTGTTGTCGCAGCGCGATCGGTTGAACCAGCAGCTCACGCATATCCTGGACACCGAGACGGAACCGTGGGGCATCAAGGTCTCGGCGGTCGAAGTGAAGAACGTGGACCTGCCGCAGGAGATGCAGCGCGCAATGGCGCGCCAGGCGGAAGCGGAGCGCGAGAAGCGCGCGAAGATCATCCATGCGGACGGCGAGCTGCAGGCGTCGGAAAAGCTGGCGCAGGCAGCGGCTGTCATCGACCGCGAGCCCGCGGCGATGACGCTGCGCTACCTGCAGACGCTGACCGAAATCGCGTCAGAACAGAACTCGACGATCCTCTTCCCCGTGCCGCTTGAGTTGATGCGATTGCTCCGCGGAGCCGACGACCGCAAGTAGCTAGTCGGGCGCGATTCTGCAATCGCCGAACACCGAGTACCGCTACGAGGTGCTGGTCAAGGACGAGCCGTGGGGCGCCGACGAACGGTGGGACTGGGTGCGCGGCAGCGAGCAGGGACTCGTGCAGCGCGGCGGCCGCTACGACAATCGCTTCTGCACGCATCCCGACCCCGAGACCGAGCCCTCCGGCTCGTTCACGTTCATGGTCGTCGGCGACTTCGGCACCGGCATCCTCCGCTCGACGCCGACCCGCCGCCAGTACGAGGTCGCGCAGGCGATGCAGCGCGCCTTCGACGAGCACGACGTCCGCGCCATCGTCACGACCGGCGACAACATCTACGCGGGCCATCGCATCCTCGGCATTCCGATTGGCGCCACCGGCGACGAAGACGACGACTGGTTCTTCACGTTCTTCCAGCCGTATCGCTACATGCTGAACCGCATCCCGGTCTATCCGTGCATCGGCAATCACGACACCGCGGAGACCGAGGATCGAGACGATCGCGAGCAGCTGCTCGACAACCTCTACCTGCGCGAGCGGATCGCGAGCGACGAGGCCTCGGGCCGCGCCTCGCTGGATCCCGGACTCTTCTACCGATTCCGGTACGGCCGCGACGTCGAGTTCATCTGCATCGACACGTCCAAGGAGGATTTCTTCCGCGGCAAGCGGCTCTACGAGTACCCGAAGCACTGGGAGTGGGTGGACCAGGCGCTGCCGGCCGATGCCGCGGCGCGGTGGAAGTTCGTCTTCTGCCATCACCCGCCGTTCTGCGCGGGACCGAACCACTACAACACCGACCGGATGGAAAAGCTGCTGCCGCTCTTCGCGCGGGCGGGCGTGCGCGTCGTGCTCAACGGCCACGAGCACAACTTCCAGCATTCACGCCACGACGGGATCGACTATCTCGTCACCGGCGCGGGCAGCAAGCTCGATCGCGGGACGCCCGATCGCTTCGGCGACGCGAACACGGTGACGTGGTCGAACCACGCGCATTTCCTTCTCGTCAGGATCCATGGCACGACGCTGACGGTGCGCGCGATCGGCGAGCTCGATCCCACGAAGGCCGACACGGCCGGCCTCGCCGACGTACCGAGGTTCACTCCCTCTGGCGAGGAGGTCAGCGGGCCGATAGTGCTGCGGCTCTGAACAGATCGTCCGCGGCGCTGAGCACGGTCCACCGCAGCCGCTCCGGGTACTGCAGCTCCTTCGCGAGGAAGTCGTGGACCATCGCGGCCGCGCGCGGCGAGCGATGGCCCCACAGCATGCTGCCGGTCCACGCGCTCGGGAAGAAGATGTCGCCGGTGCGCTGGATGTCGGCCAGCAGCTCGAGGCCGGGCGTGATGAACCGCTCCGCGTCGGCCTCGCGCAGCGGGTGATTCAGGTAAGCGAGCGATTCGCTCACCCACGGTTCGCGCCGCCGGTTGTCGAGCTGGCGGAACCGCTCGAACGCGCCGCCGCGCACCTGGGGGTCGGCGGAGAGGGCCGGCATCACGAACGCGAAGCGTTCCTTCCGGTCCGGGTTCTGCGTGCGATCGAGCTGCGTCTGCAGGACCTCCTGCCAGCCCGGCACCTCGCGCACCGCCAGCTCCATCGCCATCACGATCTCGTCGGTCTCGACAAACGGGAGTCCCGGAATCTTCTCGTCGCGACGCCACACGCGCTCGAGAAACGCGACGCCGTCCGCCGTGAGCACGTCGTCCCGGAACGCGCTGAACCAGGCCGACTTCAGGCTCGTGGTCCCCGCTCGCGCGATCCCCGCGCGAAGCGCCGCCTCGAGCACGGGCGCGCGCGCGATACGCTCCTCGTGCGGCAGGTAGCGCCAGAACGCGCGGCTCACGTAGGCGAGCACGCGCTGCGTGTTCTGCTCGTCGGTCTCCGCGGGCAGCGCGTGGATCGCCGCGTCGATGAACGCCCCGGGCGCGACGCGCCGCTCGAGCACGTTGTCCCACAGCGTCACCCATGCGGCGCCGCGCGTCAGCGCGTCGCCGATGCCCGGCATGTTCGCCAGCAGATACCGCGCGCTCTCCTCGTCGAGCAGGAACAGGCCGTAGCCGAGTCCCGCGCCATTCGGCAGGATGTAGAGCGGCCTGGGGAGACCCCCCGCTTCGCGCACGACGGTCTGGCGCGCGTTGGCGTAGACGGCGAGGTTCTTCTGCGAACCCGGGTATCCGAGCGTGATGCGCATCCGCTGCGGCCAGACGAGCCCGCGGCGCAACGGGTCGGCCATCGTCACCGTCAGGCGCTCGATCGTGTTGGTCTTCGTCACGCGCAGCGTCGTCGTGAATTCGGGCCGTCCTCGCTCCTCGACCCACGCGCGGCTCCACGCCGCGAGGTTGTCGGGGGTCTTCGCATCGAGGATGCGGATCAGGTCGAGCCACGTCGCGTTGCCGAACGCATACGTCTTCAGGTACTCGCGGAGGCCGTCGCGCAACCGCTGCTCGCCGACGATCATCTCGAGCTGCCGCATGACGATGGGCGCTTTCTCGTAGATGATCGGCCCGTACAGCTGGCCGGCGTCGTTCAGGTTCGCGAGCGGCTGGCGGATGGGATTCGATCCCGCCGTGCGGTCGATCGAGTACGCATCCGGGTAGTTCGACAGCAGGAACCGCAGCTCGTGATTCACGTCGGGGAACGACGGGTTCACGATCTTCGCCGCCATGAAGTTGGCGAACACCTCCTTCATCCAGACGTCGTCGAACCACCGCATCGTCACGAGATCGCCGAACCACATGTGCGACGTCTCGTGCGCAATCGTGCTCGCGCGGTTGAGCAGCTGGTTCTGCGTCGCGCTCTCGTCGAGCATCAGGCTCGCGGAGTTGTACAGAATCGCGCCGGCGTGCTCCATGCCGCCGAACTGGAACGACGGGATCAGGATGAAATCCAGCTTGTCGAAGGGATACGGGATGGCGGTGTAGTCCTCGAGCCAGGCCAGTGCCGAAGCGTGCAGTTCGAACAAGGCGTCGCGGTTGCGGCCCACCTTCGCGGCATCGGTTTCGCGGTGGAACATCCGCATCTCGCGGCCGTTGCGCGTGGCACGCTCGACGGCGAACTTCCCTGCCACGAACCCGAACAGATAGGTCGGCAGCGGTTTCGTCTCCGAAAACCGCATCCGGATGCGGCCGGCGGCCGCCTCACGCGCGGCTTCGGCCGCGTTGGCCACGGCTTCCCACCCGGCCGGAACGTCGAGCGACAGGGTGTATCGCCCCTTGAGGTCCGGCTGATCGAAGCACGGGAACGTCAAATGTGCGCGCGCCGGCACGAAAAGGGTGTAAAGGAACTCGTCGTTCCGGTTCAGCGCGGCATCGCCCGCGGTGAAATCGATCGACACGCGGTTCTCGCCCGCGCGCGTCGCCTCGGCCGGGATGACGATGTGATCTTCCGTGTAAATGGGCACCACCGCCGCATCGCCGACGCGCACGCTATGGACCCGCTCCTTTGGAGCCGAAAAATCAATGACGATGCGTCCGGCGGCTGCAAGCGTGACCGACAGGCGCAACGTCCCTTCGACCGGCTGCTGCCGGTTTACTGGCAACGTAAACGCGAGATCGTAACGAACCGCTGAGAACGCTGCGCGTTCGCGGGCCAGGGCTTCCGATACGCCGCGATCCAAAGAATCGGAGAGGGATCCGGCAATGAGCGCCATCAGAAGCAGGGTGAGCATCGCGGAACCATATCTATCAAATAGAATGCAGCGTCCCAATGCTTTTCCGCGTCCGTAATGTCGTGCTGTTCGCTGCCGCTGTCGCCGGGCTGGCACTGACGATCGAGACCGAGCCGTCGGCCCAGGAGGCCGGCTCGGTGCGGGGACGGGTGTCGATCGGCATCCCGATCACCGCGAAGCGCGGCACATCAACATACTCCCGGAGTGTCCCGACGGTGGCGCTGGCCCCCGAATCGGAGCTCCGTCACGTCGTCGTGTACGTCAAGGACGCGCCGAAGACCGCGGTCGCGCCGATGCGCGCGGAAATCCGCCAGCGCAACGAGAACTTCGTCCCGCGCGTCGTCGCCGTGACCGTCGGATCGACCGTCGATTTCCCCAACGACGATCCCATCTATCACAACGTCTTCTCGCTGTCGCGGGCGAAAACGTTCGACCTCGGGCGCTTTCCGCAGGGCAAGAGCCGCAGTGAAGTGTTCGACAAGCCGGGTGTCGTGAAGGTGTTCTGCCAGATTCATTCGCACATGTCGGCGACCGTGATGGTGTTCGACCATCGGTGGTTCGGGGTGCCCGACCAGCAGGGCATGTTCGACCTCCCCGGTGTTCCGCCCGGCATGCATCAGGTCACCGCGTTTCACGAACGGCTTGGCGATACGACGCAGCAGGTTCGCATCGAGCCGGGACGCGCGACGACCGTGGACTTCGTGCTTCCGGTGCCAGCACAGCCGTGAGAACACCTCCTCGCCTTCTCGCGCGAACGTTGACGGTCACGTTTGCGACCGTCGCCGTCATCCTGACGATCGTCTTCATCGTCATCACGCTGGACGTCCGCGACCGGGTGCGCGCCGCGGAAACGGACAAGCTGCGCGTCAGCGAGAACGTCTTCACGGCGCTCGAGACCAAGCGCCAGCAGGACCAGGTCGCGGCGATGGCGACGCTGGCCGAAAACCCGACGCTGAAGGCCGCGCTCGACACGTATTTCACCGAACGCCGCTTCAGCGGCTCGTCCGACGAACAGCTGCGCGCGACGGTGATGGGCGAAGCGGCGAAGCTGGCGACGCAGACACCGGCCGATGTCCTGGCGGTCGTGGAGAACAACGGGCGGATTTTCACGAGCGCCGGCCCGGCGGCGTCGCATTGGCGGCTGGGCGACACCGTCGACGTGCCGCGGGGTTCGCAGGCGACGTTCCAGAGCGTCGCGGTGCTGCCCACCGGCGCGTTTCGCGTCACCGGTGCGCGCCTGACGTTCGGCGATCGCGTCATCGGCGCGCTCGTCGCCGGCACGAACCTCGACGCGAACTACGCGCAGGAGCTCTCGAACCTGTCGACGGCCGGCGTCGTCATCACGGTCAACAACGCGGTCGTCGCGCGCACGGTGCCGGAGAACGTCGCGCGCGATCTCGTGGCGTCGAAGCTGACCGGCGCGACGGCGACGCTCGGCGGCGAGGAATATGCCATCCGGACGATGCTCGCGTCGGGTCCGGCGCGCATCTACACGCTGACCTCGATCGACGCCGCCGCACGCAGCGCCGAACGGGACGCGCTGGTCGCCGTCGGGCTGATTGCCTTCGGCGGCTTCATCCTGGCGGCGATTGGCAGCTTCATCCTCGCGCGGCTGCTGAGCGAGCCGATCAACCGCGTCTCGGGCGAGATCGCGACCATGACGAACGCGCGTGAGTTCGGCAGGACGCTCGAGCTCACGGGCTCGAGCCGCGAGGTCGACGCGTTGACCACGGCCTTCAACGACCTGATGCGCGGCCTGTCTGCCGCCGAGGCGGAAACGCGGTCGGCGTACCTCGGCGCCATCCGCGCGCTGGCCGCGGCGCTCGACGCGCGAGATCCCTACACGGCCGGCCACTCCGAGCGCGTCGGCACGCTGTCGGTGATGATGGGGCGCATGATGAACCTGGAGGCCGGCGCGCTCGAGGTGCTCCGGCTCGGCGCGCTGCTCCACGACATCGGCAAGATTGGCGTCGCCGACGAGATTCTCCATAAGGACGGACCGCTCACGCCCGAGGAGTTCGAGCAGATCAAGCGCCACCCCGCGCTTGGCGCGCGCATCCTTCGCCAGGTGCCGTTCCTCGCGCCACACCTGCCGATCGTCGAGCTGCATCACGAGCGGCCCGACGGCCGCGGCTACCCGTTTGGTCTTCGCGGCGAAGACATCCCGCTCGACGCGCGCATCGTGCACGTGGCCGACGCCTTCGACGCGATGACGAGCGCGCGCGCGTATCGCGCCGCGCTTCCCGCGTCGGTCGCGTTCGCCGAGCTGCAGCGGTTCTCGGGAACCCAGTTCGATCCCGCATGCGTCGAGGCGCTGCTCGCCGCCATGCCCGTCTCACACGACATCGCGGAGCCGGCGCTCGCGCAGCTGCTCGCGCGCCAGATGGTGTAACGATGCGAAAATATCTCGCGCCGTCGATCGTGGTACTGCTGATGGCGGCGCCCGCCGCCGCGCAGGAGGCGAGGCCGTCGCTCCTGTCGATCGATTCCTCCGCCAGCGTGGACACGACCGTCGACGCCAACGGGAACCACGTGAGCGGGGTCTTTCTCGACACGATGGTCGTCGCCGACTTCGGCAAGAACCTCCAGGCCATCGTTCGTCCGCAGGTGAACCGGCTGGCCAACAGCGGCGAATGGAACCGGCAAGTCTGGATCGCGGAGATGCGCTACGAACGTCAGGGAGCGGTCGCGTTCCGCGTGGAGGGTGGCTACATTCCATCGCCGGTGGGGCTCGCGAACCTCGCGTACCGGCCGTACCAGAACCCGACGATCGCGCTCCCCGCGGAACTGTTCACGTCGATCCCGTCGCTCGAGCTCCGAGGGCCGCGCGTCAACCTGATGGGCGGCATCTATCCGCTCGGCGCGCAGGCCACCGTGTCGGCGAGGCATTGGGACACGCGCATGGCGGTGATCGACACTTCGCCGCTTCGCAGCCGTCGCGTGTTCGCCACGCCGAATCCTCCCCTGTTCGCCGGCAACCCGCCGCGATTTCCGAACGTGGTGATCGGCGGCGGCGTCACCCCGTTCGTCGGGTTCCGCGTCGGCGCGGCGCTGACGCACGGCGGGTGGCTGCGCGCCGGCGAGAGTCCGACCATCACCACCGATCGTGACGCGAACCTCGTGAACGTCGAAGCCGAGTTGTCGTTCCGGCATACGTCGCTCGTGGGAGAGTGGGTGCACGACGCGCTCGACACCAGTCTCGGCACGCGCTCCACGGCCGGCTGGTACGTGCAGGGCGCGCAGGCCGTTACGCCGCGCTGGTTCGTTGCGGGGCGCTTCGACGACATCCGCACGGCGCTGCCGGTCGCGGCCGCGACGGAGCAGAACTTCCGGAGCACCGAGCAGACGCTCGGCTTCCGCGTCACGCCGGAGATCACGCTGCGTCTCAGCCATCGCATGAGGGAACCGTTCGGCGCCACCGACTGGATCCATACGGGCGCGTTTTCGGTCGTCTGGTTCCGGCGCTGGATGTGAGCCCCTCGACTCCGCCAGCACCGGAGCTTCGCTCGGGGCAAGCCCATATCGATCCGCAGGCGCGCGAGGTCATCGACTACCTCGCGAGCCTCGGCCTCCCTCCCATCGACAAGATTCCCGCCACGGAGGCGCGCCTCCACTACCGCCAGGCGCGCGCCGCGCTGCGGCCGCCCGCGCCCGACCTCGCGCAGGTACGCGATCTCGAAGCCGCAGGCACCGCGGGACCCATCCCGCTTCGGCTGTATCGGCCAGCCGACGGCGTGCTGCCCGTCTTCATCTACTTTCACGGCGGTGGCTGGGTCGTTGGCGACCTCGACACGCACGACGTCGTCTGCCGTCAGGTGGCGAGCCTCGCGCACGCCGCCGTCATCGCCGTCGACTACCGGCTCGCGCCCGAGCATCGCTTTCCGGCGGCGGTGGACGATGCGTGGAGTGCGACGACGTGGATTGCGGCGCACGCGGCGGAGCTCGGTGTCGATCCGACGCGCATCGCCGTGGGCGGCGACAGCGCCGGCGGTGGACTCGCTGCCGTCGTCGCGCTGATGGCGCGCGATTCGCGGAAGCTGCGGCTCGCGCTGCAGGTCCTCGTCTATCCCGTGCTCGATTTGCGCGCCCAGAGCCCGTCGTACTCGGCATACGCCGAAGGCTACCTGCTGACGCGCGCGGCGATGCAGTGGTACATCGCGCAGTACGCGCCGACCTCGGACGCGGTCGACGACTGGCGCGCGTCTCCGCTGCTGGCGCCGTGGGTGCACGGCGTCGCCCCGGCGCTCGTCATCGCCGCCGAACTGGATCCGCTATTTGACGAGGGGGAGGCGTACGCGCGCCGGCTGCAGGGCGCGCGCGTGGCCGTGCAGCATCACCGCGTCGAGGGCATGGTTCACGGCTTCCTGACGATGGGTGGGAAGGTCGATGCGGCAGGCCGTGCCGTGGAGACGATCGCCGCGGCGCTGCGCGGCGCGTTCACCACGGGTAGAGGCTGACGTTCAGTTCCTTCGCGAACGGATCGTCGAGCCACAGCCACAGGAATCCCATCGCGGCGAGGACGGCCCCGGCAACCATCGCCGTGCTCTCACCTGACAGCCAGAGGATGGCGCCCGAGCCGACGAGCGCGCCGCTCGAGATCGAGGTGGTCATCACGTCAAATCGCGGCGGTGCCTGCTGTCCGCGACGCACGCCGCGCATCACGCGATCGGTAAAGCCGTCCGGCGCGGTGGCCGCCGAGGCCTCGATGCGGGCGCGTTCCAGGTAGTCGTCGAGCTCGTCAGCCATCATTGATTCCCGCGATCGTAGTGGCGGACGTTCAGGTCCGCCTCGAGAATAGCGCGCAATTCCTCCTTGGCGCGATGGATCTGCGTCTTCACGGTGCCGAGCGGGACCTCGAGCGCGTCGGCAATCTCCTCGTATCCGCTCCCCGCGAAGTAGTGGAGGGTCAACACCAGCCGCGAGCGTTCCGACAGGCGCGCCATTCCCTTCGCGACCCGATCGCGCAGCTCGAGATCGGCAAACGCCGGATCCGAGACGACGGTCGCCGCGGGAGGCGCCGCGCCCGCCGGTGCGGCATCGAGCGAGACTTCGCGTGGCGCGCGCTGTCGCGCGTCGGCGCAGACGTTCATGGCAATCCGGCACATCCAGGTGGAGAGCCGCGCATCGCCCCTGAACGTGCGCAGCCCGCGGTGCACGCGGACGAACACGTCCTGCGCGAGATCCTCCACGAGGCTGCGATCCGGTACCGACCGCGAAATGACCGCGAACACCATGCCCTTGTACTGGTCGACGAGCTCGCGGAACGCGGCGTCGCTGCCAGCCCGACAGCGATCGACGAGATCACGATCCGCGGCGCGGTCGTCCAACCGGCTTATTAGACCGCGGCGCAACCCACTTTGTTTCACGCGGCCGGTGAAACAAAACCCGGGAGCCGCCGGTCTTACTTGCCATCAGGAGGCTCAGATGTTCAACCTCGCCGATCTCGATATTGCGGGCTGGATCGTGCCCGTTGCCGCCATCTCCGGATGGGCGTTCATCACGCTGTATCGCCTCTACCTGGCCGGACGGACACGCGAGCATGCGCATCGCGAACGCATGGCGATGATCGAGCGTGGCGTGACCCCGCCAGCTGACACGGCCGCCGCCGCGATCGATTGGCGTGGCGGCATGTCTTCCAATCCCGTGTCGCGTCACCGGCGCACGGGGATCATTCTCATCGGCGTCGGCGTCGGTCTCGCCGTGATGCTCGGTGTCGTTGGGACCGGAGGACGGTCCATGGGCGCGAGCGCGTTTCTGATCGTGCTGGGACTTGCGTTTCTGTTAATCGCCATGTTCGACGCGCCGTCGAAGCGGTCTTCTGGCGGGACGCCGTCCATTCCTGGCGGCGACATCCGACAATAGTGACTATGGCAACCGTCGTTGCGCCGGTTCCGCGTGCTCCCTCACTCCTGGATTCGATCTGGAAGGGCCATCTCTTCCTGTTCGACAAGGAGATTCAGCCAGCCGCTCACAGCGACAGCACCGGCGTGCGACTCCTGGCATATGCGATCGTGCTGGAAGCATTCCGCGCGGCGCTCAACGCTGCGGACGTGCTCCCCATCTGGTTCAGGGCGCCGCTTTACCTTGCGCTTGCGCTGCTGGCGATTCACCGAGGTGCCGGGGTGGCGTGGCGCGACATCGGCTTTCGCCGCTGGCGTGACTGGAACCACACGGAGAAATCCTATTTCGTTCAAATCGTCATCATCGCCAACGTCGTCTTCGGGAGCGTCTTCGCGGCGCAGTTGAAAGCGCAGCTTGGGGGACCCGATGCGGCCTCGGTGATCTGGTTGGTGTTCGTCCCGCTCCTGTGTCTGGGCTTCTACCAGGAGGTCGTCTATCGCGGCATGCTGCAGACCGAGCTTGTCAGGCGGTGCGGCCCGGCGGCCGGCATCCTGATCGCGAACGTGCTCTACACGTTCAGCCCGGGGCACTACGACTACTTCGTGTCACCTCGCGCGGTGGCGGTCCCGATGTTCGCGGCCGTCTTCGCGATGGGGCTCGTGTTCGCGATCGTCTACAGGCGGTCGGGCAATCTCTGGATCGTCGCCGTGATGCACGCGCTCGGCAACGCGTACATCGTCACGGGCGGACAGCGATTTCACTGAGGCGGACCTGAAGGTCCGCCTCTACGTTTGACGTCGCTCCACGTTTGACGTCGCTCCACGTTTGACGTCGCTCTACGTTTGACGTCGCTCTACGTTTGACGTCGCCCGACGTAGAGGCGGACCTTCAGGTCCGCCTTCGTGCTTCAGATGCCCGCCGGGAAAAACACCCGCTGCACGAACCAGTACGTCCCCGCGGCGACGACGACGAGCGAGCCGGCAAAGGCGACGCGGCTGCCGACGAGCTCGCTCCGGCGCCGCAGCAGCGCCAGCGCCGTCGCGACGAACAGCACGATGAACAGCTGCCCGATCTCGACGCCGACGTTGAACGAGAAGAGCGACCAGCCCAGCGCTTCGCGCGGCAGGCCGAACTCGCGCAGCACGTTCGCGAAGCCGAAGCCGTGCACCAGGCCGAAGGTGAGCGCGATGAGCGCGCGGACGTCGCGCCCGCCACCGCGCACGAGGTTGTCGGCGCCGACGAAG
>DASQAX010000446.1:0-2793 GCA_035635535.1 Vicinamibacterales bacterium
AGCCGCCTAGTATACTGCCGGATCGACCATGACTACCGCGACGCAACCGCAATCAAAGAACACCGTGAATGTCTCCCGCTCAATGATGCTGATTGGCGGCAAGCCAATCGAGAGCGCCGACGGCCGGTACCTCGACATCGAGAACCCGGCGAACCGCACCATCATCGCGCAGGTGCCACGCGCGGGCGACGCGGACGTCGACGCGGCGGTCCGCGCCGCCGCTGCCGCGTTCGACACATGGAGGCGCGTGACGCCGAAGGACCGCGGCCGGATGCTGCTGCGCATCGCCGACGCCGTTGAGGCAGAGACCGAGTCGCTGGCGCGCATCGTCGCGCTCGAGACCGGCAACGCCATCCGCACGCAGGCGCGCCCGGAGATCAGGAGTGCCGCCGACGTGATCAGGTATTACGGCGGGCTGACGGGCGAGACCAAGGGGGAAACCGTCCCGCTCGGCGAGCACGTCCTCAGCTACACGCGCCGCGAGCCGATCGGCGTGGTCGGCGGCATCGTGCCGTGGAACGCGCCCGTCATCCTCGGCGCGCTCAAGATTGCGATGGCGATCGCCGCGGGCAACACGCTCGTGCTGAAGGCGGCGGAAGATGCGCCGCTCGGGCTGCTGCGCGTCGCGGAGATCTGCAACGAGCATCTGCCGCCGGGCGTGCTGAACCTGCTCACCGGCTACGGCGAGGAAGCGGGCGCCGCGCTCGCGCGCCATCCGCTCGTCCGCAAGCTGTCGTTCACCGGATCGACCGAGGTCGGCAAGCTGATCATGCACGCCGCCGCCGATCGCATCGTCCCCGTCTCGCTGGAGCTTGGCGGCAAGAGCCCGGCGATCGTGTTCCCCGACGCCGACGAGCAGCGCACCGTGGACGGCGTGATCGCGGGGATGCGCGTGACGCGGCAGGGGCAGTCGTGCACCGCGGGCTCGCGCGTCTTCCTCCACCGGTCGATCTTCGACTCGTTCGTGTCGAAGCTGGGCGCGACGCTGCAGAAGCTGACGATCGGCGACCCGAGCGATGAAGCCACCGACATGGGCGCCATCATCAACCGCAAGCAGTTCGATCGCGTGTGCGGCTACATCACCGACGGCCTGCAGCAGCAGGGGGCGCGGCTCGTGCTCGGCGGGCTGCCGCCCGGGGAAGGGCCCCTCGCCAGGGGCTACTTCGTTCAGCCGACCGTCTTCGCCGGCGTGAGCAACGACTGGCGCATCGCGCGAGAGGAAATCTTCGGTCCCGTGATGGTCGCCATCCCATGGGAGGAGGAACGCGACGCGATTGCGATGGCCAACGACAGCCATTACGGCCTCGCGGCGTACGTGTGGACGCGCGACATCAGCAAGGCGATCAACACCGCTCATGCGATCGAGTCCGGCTGGGTTCAGGTCAACCAGGGGCTCGGCCAGTTCCCAGGTCAGGCATACGGCGGCTTCAAGCAGAGCGGGATGGGCCGCGAGTACTCACTCGAGGGGATGCTCGACAGCTATACGCAACGGAAGAGCGTCACGATCAACCTGCAGTGGTGAGCCGTACGTGGGCCGGGTCCCGCGTCGCTTCCGAAACCACAGCGGCGCGGACCCGGCAACTCATGCGCGTCGCGGACCCGGCATAAGTACTGCGACAGAAAAGTCCACAGGAGGGATCTATGTTCCGTGGACTTGTTTTCGTCGGGCTGCTTGCCATGGCGCCCAGCCTGGCCATGGCGCAGCAGCCGTGCACGACCGATTCACGCCACGTCGTTGACGAGTTGTACCGTCACATGCTCGAGCGGACGGCCGACGCCGGCAGCCAGGGCTGGGTCGACAGGATGAACAGCGGCACGACCGTGCGCGAGATCGTCCGTCAGATCGCGCAGTCGCCCGAGCACATGCAGCGTTTCTTCAACTCGAGCGAGGGCTCGACCGCGAATGAGAACGCGGTGGGCACGCTCTACCGCCACATCCTCGGCCGGCAGCCCGACGCGGGCGGCCTGCGGGCGATGACCGACATCGCCAGCCGGCAGGGGCGTGCCGCGGTCGTCGACGCGATCGTCAATTCGCCTGAGTACACGCGGACCTTCGGCGACTGGGGCGTTCCCGGTTCCGGCGGCCTGGTGTTCTGCGGCAACGGCAGCAACACGACCGCCTCGACCAGCAGCGTGAACAGCTCGGAGATGCGCTTTGCCGATCTCGACCGTAATCACAACGGGCAGATCGAGAAGGGGGAATGGCGCGGCAGCCCGCGTTCGTTCGCGATCCACGACTGGAACGCCGACGGGGTGCTGTCGGGTGACGAAGTGAGGACCGGCGCGGTCCCGCCTCCCGGCTCGCTCGAAGCCGATGACTACAACATGTCCGCGAACGACCGTTTCTCGTACCTGGATACGAACAACAACGGCTACGTCGACCGCAACGAGTGGGACGGCAGCCTCGACACCTTCTACGACCTCGACAGCAACAACGACAACCGGATTACGCGGGCCGAACTGAACCAGGGCCGCCGCGCCAACTTCGCGGCGCTCGACGCCAACGGCGACGGCCGCATCAGCCTCGGCGAGTGGAGCTGGTCGCACCGCAGCTTCGACGACATGGATACCAACAAGGACGGCGTGATCACGCGGGACGAGTTCCGCAGCGGCGCCGTGCCGACGACGGGAAGATAGTCAGCTGGCGGCTCGCAGCAGGCAGCAGGCAGCTCACGCTGCCAGCTGCCCCTTGCGGGCGGCTGCCCGCTGCCGGCTGCCCGCTGCCTGCTATTTCGTGGCCGCGGCCACTTGCGTGGTAATGGGCTGTCCCTTCGGCACGACGAACGTCGCGAT
>DASQAX010000447.1:0-2680 GCA_035635535.1 Vicinamibacterales bacterium
CAAGCCGATCACGGTCCACTACCCGGACAAGCAACGGCAGTATCCAAGCAGGTATCGCGGCCTGCTCGCGCTGACCTACGACAAGGAGACGGGCGAGGAGAACTGCATCGGCTGCCGCCTGTGCGAGTACGTCTGCCCGCCCGCGGTCATCAAGGTCGAGATGCTGAAGAGCGAGAAGCGGAACTACGCGAAGACGTTCACGCTGGAGCTCTACGCGTGCGAGTTCTGCGAGCTCTGCGTCCAGGTCTGCCCGACCGATGCCATCGTCATGATGAAGTCGTTCGACATGCCGACCGCCGATCGCCGCGAGATGCTGCTCGACAAGGATCGGCTGCACGCGATCGGCCTGAAGTACGAGCCGTCGTGGGCGACCGGCAACCTCCTTCGGGACATGCAAACACCGCCGAAGGCGCCGCCCGCGCACAAGCCCGCGGCCGCCAGCCAGGGCGGCACGGACCCTGTGGGTCCGCGGCCGGCGACAGAGACCGCATGAGCGAGCAAATCGCCTTCGCCGTGCTCGCGATCACCCTCGTCGGCTCCGCGCTCGCCGTCGTGCTGTCGAGGAACCTCTTTCACGCGGTGCTCTGGCTCGCGCTCGCGCTGACCGGCACCGCCGGCGTCTTCCTGCTGCTCGACGCCGAGTTCCTCGCCGCGGTCCAGCTGCTGCTCTACGCCGGCGGCATCATCACCATCGTCGTCTTCGCGATCGTCGTCACCGAGCGGCTGATCGGCGAGCGCCTGACGCAGACCAACATGCGCATCGGCGGCGGCGCGCTGCTCTCCGCGGTGCTGTTCGGCTTCATCCTGCTCGTGATCGCCAGGCATCCGCTGCCGGCGACGCGGCCCGATATGCCCGGCGACCTGACGCGCGCGATCGGCGAGGCGGTGCTGACGCGCTACGTGCTGCCGTTCGAGCTGCTCGCGGTGCTGATGCTCGCAGGCATGCTCGGCGCCATGTACTTCGCGAGGCCCGAAGACTAGTGGGACTCCAGCCGTACCTGCTCCTGTCGGCCGTCGTCTTCTGCATCGGCCTGTTCGGCGTGATGACGCGCCGCAACACCATCGGCATCCTGCTCGGCATCGAGCTGATGATGAACGCCGTGAACATCAACCTGGTCGCCTTCGCGCGCTATACCGCTGTGACGTCGGGGATGGTGTTCACCGTGTTCACCATCTGCATCACCGTCACCGAAGCGGCGCTCGGGCTCGCCATCGTCATTCTTCTTTTCCGTGTCCGCCGGACCGTCATGGCGGATCACCTGGACCTGCTCAAGGGATGATGGCCAACTCGGGAACGCTCGCTCTCACCGCCTGGCTGCTGCCCGCGCTGTCGTTCCTCGTGCTGGCCGTCGTCTACCCGTTGCGGCGCCTCGGCAGGCCTGCGGCGTGGTTCTCGATCGTCTGCGCCGCGGGCGCCTTCGCGTCGGCGGTGCTGGCGTGGCGCGGCGTCGGCGGCACCGAGGATCAGGTGCGCCTCCTGTGGCCGTGGCTGCCGTCGGCGGGGAAGTCGATTGCCGAGATCGGCGTGGCCGTCGACGCGACCTCGTCCATCATGCTGTGCCTCGTCTCGCTGGTCGCGCTGCTGGTGCAGTTCTACTCGGTGGGCTACCTGGACGACGAGCCCGCCGGCGCCCTGGGGCGCTATTACGCCTACCAGTCGCTCTTCGCGTTCTCGATGATGGGGCTCACGCTCGCGCCGAACCTGCTGCAGCTGTTCATGTGCTGGGAGCTGGTCGGCCTCTGTTCGTACCTGCTGATCGGGTACTGGTATCAGCGCGAGTCGGCCGCGCGCGCCGCCGTGAAGGCGTTCTGGATCACCAAGGCGGGCGACGTCGGTCTCCTCGTCGGGATCGTGATGCTGTGGCAGGTGACCGGCACGTTCGATCTCACCGAACTGCGCTCGCTCGCGGCCACCAACGCCATCCCGGTCGCGGGGCTCTCGATCGTCACCTTCTGCATCTACCTCGGCGCGATGGGCAAGTCGGCGCAGTTCCCGTTCCACGTCTGGTTGCCCGACGCGATGGAAGGTCCCACGCCGGTCTCCGCGCTGATTCACGCGGCGACGATGGTGACCGCCGGTGTGTATCTGCTGGTCCGGACCGACTGGCTGTTCGCGCTGACGCCGAACGTGCTGCTCGTGATCGCGTGGATCGGCGCCTTCACGGCGCTGCTGGCGGCCGTCCTCGCGTGCGTGCAGGACGACATCAAGCGCGTGCTCGCGTACTCGACGGTCTCGCAACTCGGCTACATGATGACCGCCATCGGCGCGGGCGTCGCTACCGCAGGTTTCATGCACCTGTTGACGCACGGCCTCTTCAAGGCGCTGCTCTTCCTCGGCGCGGGCGCGGTGATTCACGCCGTCGGCAGCAACGATCTGCCGAACATGGGCGGCCTCGCGCGCCGCATGCCGCAGACGGCAACCGTGTTCATCATCGGCACGTTGTCGCTCGCAGGCATCCCGCTCTTCGGCGGCTACCTGTCGAAGGAAGAGATCCTCGGCGCCGTGTGGGGCGCCCACCTCACCGGCCCGTTCGCGCTGCTGATGATCGTCGCGTTCCTGACGGCGTTCTACATGTTCCGCGTCGTGTTCCTCGCCTTCTTTGGAACGCCGGCCTCCGTGGCGCGGATCACCCACGCGCATGCCGCCCACGCGTCGCACGCGAAGGGCGTGCACGCGACG
>DASQAX010000448.1:0-3622 GCA_035635535.1 Vicinamibacterales bacterium
GTCGATTTGGGGAGGGAATTACAGACTATCCGAATCCGTCCTACAAAAAAAGCTCTTCGGGACGAGGAGCTGCTATCCGGGCAGCCCCTCGTCGTGCGTTCGACATCCCGAACTAGCACTTCGCGGCGAGGGAATCGAAGAGAATGTCGCGGATGGGGTAGTTCGCAGCGCACTTCTCGTCGGGTCGGAAAACGCGTGGCTGCGACGGAACGTCTCGACGCTCCCGTTCGTGCGCCGCGCGGTCAGGCGGTTCATGCCCGGGGAACGGCTCGAAGACGCGATCGCCGCGACGATCGATCTCCGGCCGCTCGGCATCGGCACCGTCCTGACGAGGCTCGGTGAAAACGTCACGGATGCCGCGGCCGCCGACGAGACGGCGCGGCACTACCTCGCGGTCTGCCACGAGGTGAGCGCGCGCGCGCTCGATTCCCACATCTCGGTGAAGCTGACGCAGCTCGGGCTCGACATCGACGCCGACCGCTGCCGCGAGAACCTGTTCACGCTGGCGGAAGAGACCAGGCGCCGCGGCATCAGGCTGTGGATCGACATGGAGCAGAGCTCGTACGTCGATCGGACGCTGGAGATGCGGCGCGCGCTGCGCGACTTCGCCCACGTCGGCGTCTGCCTGCAGGCGTACCTCCATCGGACCGCCGACGACCTGGCGTCGTTGATCCCGCTCGGCGGCGGCATTCGCCTCGTCAAGGGCGCCTATCGCGAGCCCCCCGACGTCGCCTTCCCGCGCAAGGCGGACGTGGACGACAACTACGTCACGCTCGCCAGGCGGATGCTCGAGCACCACGCGACGCTGCGCAGCGTGTTCGGCACGCACGACCAGCGCCTGATCGATCGCCTCCGGCAGCACGCGGACGGCGCGCGCGTGCCGCGCGACGCGTTCGAATTTCATCTCCTGTTCGGCATCCAGCGCGACGCCCAGGTCCGCCTCGCGCGCGCGGGGCACCTGGTGAAGGTGCTGATCAGCTACGGCGAGCAGTGGTTTCCGTGGTATATGCGGCGCCTGGCGGAACGCCCCGCGAACCTCGTGTTCGTGGCGAAATCGATGGTGTCGCGTTGACGTGGACCGACGGCAGATGAGGACCAGCAGCATCGCATTGACCGGCGCGCTGGCCGCGTGGCTCGCGGCGTGCGGCTCCATGGCGCCGGCGCTGACGACCGCACCGAGCCCCGCTGCGCCGGCCCCGGCTCCGGTCGCGCCCCCGCCGTCCACCTCCGGTCCCGTCGTCGCGAGCGGCACGTGGACGGGCATGGGGTCCGACTCGTTCAGCCCGGAGCTGATGACGTGGGTCGTCACGCAGTCCGGCACCACGCTGTCGGGCACCGCGGACATCAACGCCGTCGATCCGGCGGACGGGACGTGCGGCTCGTGTCACAAGGTCAAGAGGGGAACGCTGACCGGCACGCTCTCCGGCAACGCGGTGACGATCTCGATGACGTTCCCCGCGGGCGGCGACGTGCCGACGCCCATCTGCGAGGCGAAGCTGACCGCGACAGGCACGGTCGTCGATCGACGCATCACCGGCACGTACACGGGCACCGACACGTGCGAAGGCGTCTACGCGAACGGCGTCATGGACCTGTCGCGTCAGTAAGCTACCTGAACGCGACGAACGAAAACAGCGTCCTCGATTGGCCGAAGACGGGGACGAACGGGAGCGAAGGTGAAGGAGCAGCCGCCGCGGGGTTGCCGCGGCGGCTCGTCGGAGGGTCGGGTCAGTTGACGCCGCGGCCCGCGCCGCCGCCGCGTGGGGGCGGCGGTCCGGCAGCGGTCTGCTCCTTGACCAGCCTTTCCCGCATCGTCTTCATCTCGGCCACCCACTTCTTGTAGCCGGCGGGATCGATGTACGGATTGGCCTTCGGGTTGGCCTGCAGCTTCTTGTACTTGCCGGTCAGGTTGAAGAACCAGCTGTGCGCCCCGAGGAACACATCGGCGGGGTACGACTCGAGCTTCTTGACCGTCTCCTCCCACTGCTCGGCCGCCTTGGGGTTCCCCTGGTTGTAGACGATACGCGCGTCGTCCGGAAGGCCGGCGCCGGCAATCACCACGTTGTAGGTCCGGCCACCATCACGAACCGGAAACGTCCACGTGGTCGTGCCGAGCGTGTGGCCCGGCGTCAAGTGCGCCGTGAGCGTCATGCCGCCGAGCTCCACCTTGTCGCCGTCGTGGAGGATGCGATCGATCGGATGCTCCTTGCCGCCCGGCTTCATGTTCTGCAGCGCCGTTACGTCCTCCGCCATGAACATCGTCTGCGCGCCGGTCATCTGCTTGAACATCGCATCGCCGGTCTGGTGGTCCGGGTGCGCATGGCTCGCGAGGAGGATTTTCGTGTCCTCCATCTTGAAGCCGAGCGACTCGATCGACTTCTTCATCAACGGCAGCGTCTCCTCGTAGTCGCTGTTGATGACGATGTTGCCCTGCGGCGTCGTGATCAGGTACGACGACAGCGTCACCGTGCCGATGTAATAGAGGTTGCCGATGATCTTGTGACCGGGGAACCCGACGCGATCCTGCGACCGCTGCTCGGTCTGCGGATCCTCGTTCATGATCTCCGGCGTCGCCTTCTCCGAGACGACGGGAGGCGGACCGCCACGGCCCTGTCCCTGCGCCTTCGCCGGCGACGCGCCCGCGGCGAGACTGAGCGCCACGAGCGGCGTAACGAAAAATCTCGAACCCTTCATGCTATTAGGCCTCCATGTGACGGGTCCGCCGTCGCCCGGCAACGGCGCTCGGCGGAACCCGTCCTACGTACACTGCCGACTGCCGACTGCCTACTGCCCACTATCTCGTTGATGGCGACGCGGTGTCTTTGGCCGCGTCGTAGACGATCCTGCCGCCGACGACCGTCAGCACCGACTTGATGTCCTTGATCTGCTCGGCGGGGACCGTCAGGTAGTCCTTGTCGGTGACGACGAGATCCGCGAAGCGTCCCGGCTGGATCGATCCGAGGTCGGTTTCGCGGAAGAACAGATAGGCGTTGCTGCGCGTGTGCGCGATGAGCGCGGCCTCGCGGCTGATGGTGTGCGTGTTGACGACCGTGCCGCCGACCATCTTTCCGGTCACGCACCAGTACAGCGTCTGAAACGGCCGGAACTGGTTGACTTCGAAGGCATCGGTACCGAGTCCCCACATGATGCCGCTGTCCTGGATCTCCTTCAATGGCGGCATCCCGAACGCCTTGTCTTTCTGGATGTCATGGAGGAGTCCGCCCGAGACGACTTCCCTCGGGTTGATGGCGAGGAACATGTTCAGCTTCTTCATGCGGTCGACCTGCGTCGGCGTGACGGCTTCCATGTGCATGAACGCCCAGCGGAGCGGCCGGATATCGACCTGCTTGGCGATCTTCTCGACCTGATCGAGCTGCGCGTCGATCGCCTTCTCGGTGACCGTGTGAAGCTGCACCGGCACACCGGCCTTCGCCGCGGCGAGCCCGAAGCGCCCCCACGTGTCCCACGCTTCCTGCGAGGCGATTGGCTCCGGACCGGGCGTCAGGACGTCGCCGCCGCCGCCGCCCGGGAAGCGCTCGCCATAGTTGGAGTAGTCCATCCACTCGTCACCGTCGTGGTAGCGAAGCCGCGCCACCTCGGCGATCTGCTGGTCGAGGACGCC
>DASQAX010000449.1:0-5383 GCA_035635535.1 Vicinamibacterales bacterium
AGAGGCAGACGTCCGTGATGACGATCAGATCCGGCACCTCGCGCTTGAGGGCCCGGACGGCGTTCTGGACCGGCGCGTCGGGATCCGCTGCTTTCGAGCCCGTCGCGTCCTTGCTCTCGGGCAGGCCGAACAGCAGCACGCCGAGCACGCCATCAGCCTTTGCCGCCGCCGCTTCCTTCACCGCCTCGTCCACGGAGAGCTGGAAGACGCCGGGCATCGAGCTGACCTCGCGGCGGACGCCGCGCCCCTCGCAGACGAAGAGCGGCAGGATGAAGCAGTCGGGCGTCAGCCGCGTTTCGCGCACGAGGCTGCGAATCGCCTCGGTGCGGCGCAGCCGGCGCGGACGGCGCGTCAGCGCGAGACGGGCGGTGGACGTCTGTGTGGCCATGTCAATTACTCCCGGAAGATGCGCGCGAGCGGCAGCTCCAATCCTGGCAACAGCGCCGTCGTCAGCACGTCGCCGGCTTCGGCCGAGAGCTCGATGGGACGGTCGAAGGCGTCGCCGCCGCGCCTATAGACGCGGATGACGTCGATATCCGGGTCGACAACCCAGTATTCGGATACGCCGGCGCGCTCGTACAAATGTCGTTTGATCGTCTCGTCCCGTTGCCTCGTGCCCGGCGAGCCGATTTCGATGACCAGCTCGGGCGCGCCCTGAACGTGGGTCGGCGTCAACACGTCGTTCGCCCGGTTGTGCGAGAGGTACAGGATATCCGGCTCGACGACGTCGAATCTCGAGAAGACAACGTCCAGGGGAGCTGTAAATACCCGGCCAATCGGGTGTGCCTGCAGATAGGTCCAGATGAGCGCGAAGAGGTCGCCCTGGATCTGCTGATGACGGACGTTCGGTGAAGGCGTCACGTAGTGCTCTCCATCGATCAACTCGTGCCGCTTCCCGTCGTCGGGGAAGAGGACGAAGTCGTCGTAGGTGAGCTTCAGCCCTGGGCTGGCTGGCTTCACGCGATCGCTCCCGGACATCGGCTCATTGTAGCCGTGAGAGAGCAGGCGCCGTGCCGCGCGGCGCTCTACGCCCCTCGAGCCTTGAGCCCTGGGCCCTGAGCCGCGTAGTGCGCGGCGATGGCGTCCACGAGCGCGGGGACCGTGTAGGTCTTCGGCTGAATCGTGACGGGGATCCCGAGTTGCCGCGCCGCGTCCGCCGTGACCGGCCCGATGGTCGCGACGACGGTGTTCTTCAGCAGGTCGGCCACCTGATCCGCGCCGTGGATCTTCGCGAAGTTCCGAATCGCCGACGGACTGGTGAACGTGGAGACGTCGATCCGGCCGTCGAGCAGCATCCTGTAGATGTCCGGGTCGCCTTCGCGCTGCGCGTCCTCGAGAATCGTGCGGTACGCGATGACCTCGGTGACGACCGCGCCCGCCTCGCGCAGCTGCTCGCCGATGACCTCGCGGCCGATGTCGGCGCGCGGCAGCAGGACCCGGACGCCGGCCATCGGGCCGAGCGCGAGCAGCGACGGCACCACCGCATCCGCGCGGAACTCGCGTGGAATCAGGTCGACCTTGATGCCGTAGGTCGCCAGCTTGTCCGCCGTCGCGGTGCCCGACGTGCAGATGCGCGGCCCCTTCAGCGCGCGCACGTCGCGCTCGCCGTCGAGCAGCGCCGTCATGAACGCGTCGACGGCGTTGGCGCTGGTGAAGATGATCCAGTCGAACTCCTCGGGCCTCGCCGCGGCGCGCAGCAGCGGATCGGGATCGTCGGGCGGCGCCATCCGGATCATCGGCGCCTCGATCGACTCGGCGCCGAGCGCCGTCAGCCGATCGACGAGCTCGGGAGCCTGTTCTCTCGGCCGCGTGACGAGCACGCGCTTGCCGAAGAGCGGACGCGAGTCGTACCAGCGCAGGTGCTCGCGCAGCCCGGTGACGCGTCCGGCGACGAGAATCGCCGGCTGCCGCCGGCGCGAGTGCTCGCGCATCTGCACGAGCAGCTCCTGCATGGTGCCCGCGATCGTCTCCTGGCTCGGCAGCGTTCCGTCGTAGATGATCGCGGCCTGCGCCTCCGCCGGCCATCCGTTGGCGATCAGCACCTCGAGCAGCTGCGGAAGCTGGTGCGTTCCCGCGTAGCAGATGACCGTTCCCTCGAGCCGCGCGAGGCTCGCCCAGTCGATCTTCGGGGGTGTCCGGCCCTCTTCTTCGTAGCCGCGCACGAGCGTGATCGTGTCGCCGCCGCCGGGATAGGTGACCGGCACCCCGGCGTACGCCGGGACGGCGAAACTCGCCGAGAGTCCCGGGACGATCTCGTACGGCACGTGATGCTCGTGGAGGAAGAGGGCCTCCGCGCCCCCGGAGTCGAACACGAACGGGTCACCGAACTTCAAGCGCGCGATCAGCTTGCCTTCGCGCGCCTTTTCGACCAGGAGGTATCCGATCGCGTCCTGTCCCATCGATTGCGGCGACGCGATTCCGACGTTGATGAGCTCGGCGCCCTGGCGCGCGTATTTCAGGAGGCGCGACGGCACGAGGTCGTCGTACACGACCACGTCCGCGGCGCGAAGGTGGTTGAGGCCGTGGACGGTGATGAGGCCGGGGTCGCCGGGGCCGGCGCCAATCAGGTAGACGGCAGGTTGCTTCACGGCTGGATGCCTTCGACCGCGGCGTGCGCCCGCTGCACCTCCGCGAGGATCAGGTCCGCGCCCTGCGCCAGCAGGTCGTCGGCCACCGCGGTTCCGACCGCACGTGCGTGTGTCATGGGCCCGCGCGATTCTGCGCGAATCGCCCGTGCGCCGTCCAGCGAAAGTACGACCGCCACCACGTCGATCCCGTCGCTCGTGAGCCGGGCGTACGCGCCGATCGGCATCTGGCAGCCGCCGCCCAGCTTGATCACGACCGCGCGCTCGGCGTCGAGCGCCGCCCTCGTGTCCTTGTGATCGATCTCCGCGACGGCGTAGGCGACGCGTGAATCGCCGGCGCGGACCTCGACCGCGATGATGCCCTGGCCGGGCGCGGGCACGCACGCCGGAATCGGCAGCACCGTGGAGATGCGCGCGCGATGTTCCAGCCGGATGAGCCCCGCGGACGCGAGGACGAGCGCGTCGTACTGCCCCTCGTCCACCTTCCGCAGCCGCGTGCCGAGGTTGCCGCGAATGGGCGCGAACGACGCCCCCGGGAAGAGCCTCGCCAGCTGCGCGGTCCGCCGGACGCTGCTCGTGCCGAGGCGCGGCGTGGCGCCGAGGCGCGACACCAGCTCGTCGAACGAGATGGTGCTGTCGGACGAGTCGGCCCTCCGCCGCACCTTCTCGCCGTCGGCGGGGAGCACGACCGCATCGCGCGCGTCCTCGCGCGGCAGGACGCCGGCGATCGCCAGCCCTTCTGGCAGCACGACGGGCATGTCCTTGCTGCTGTGGACGGCGAGGTCCACTTCGCCGGCGAGCAGCGCGTCCTCGATTTCCTTGACGAAGACGCGCTTGCCGCCGATCTGCGTCAGCGACGCCTCGGCCAGCGTGTCGCCGGAGGTGCGGATGACGACGATCTCGCAGTCCATGCCGGTCTTCGCGCGCAGCTGCGCGGCCACCGCGTTGGCCTGATAGAGCGCGAGCTCGCTGCCGCGCGTGCCGACCCGGAGCGTCATGACTGCTTGGGTAACTCCGAACGCTTGCCCCGACCATCGTCGAGGGGCTCGTCGTCCGTCAGCCTGAAGAGGCGATTGACGGCTTCGGTGTAGGCAGCCTGGGTCTCCTCGTCCGGCAGCGCCTTGAGCTGTTCGGTCGGCTCGAGGAGCAGCTTTTCGACGATGAGGCGGGTCACTTCGTCCACGCGGGCGCGCGACTCCGGCGAGAGCCCGCCGAGCTTTCCTTCGAGGCGCTGCAGCTCCGCGCGGCGGATGGCCTCGAACCGCTGGCGCAGCGCGACCACGGTGGGCACCGCGGTGCGCGAGCGCTGCCACGCCATGAACTTCGTGACTTCCTCGTTGACGATCGCTTCGGCGTGTTCGACCTCCGCCTTGCGCCGCGACAGGTTCTCCTCGACGATGCTCTGCAGGTCGTCGATGTTGTAGAGGAACACCTGCTCGATTTCGCCGATGGCCGGGTCGACGTCGCGCGGAACGGCAAGGTCGATGATGAAGAGCGGCGTGCTGCGGCGGTGCCCCTGCGCGGCCTGCAGCTGCGGGCGCGTGACGATCGGCCGCTGCGACCCCGTCGCCGTGATGACGATGTCGGCCGCCCCGAGCGCGTTGATCATCGAGTCCCACGGCACCGCGAGGCCGCCGACTTCGCTGGCGAGCGCTTCGGCGTGCGCGTGGGTGCGGCTCGTGATGACCATCTCGCCGACGCCCTGGGTGCGGAGGTGCTGCGCGGTCAGCGAGCTGATTTCGCCCGCGCCGACGACGAGCACGCGGCGGCCCTGCAGCCGGCCGAAGATCTTCCGCGCGAGCGCCACGGCCGCGAAGCCGACGGACACCGCCCCCTCGCCGAGCGCCGTCTCCGTGCGCACGCGCTTGCCGACGCCGAACGACCAGCGGAACGCGTTGCTGAGCACGGGGCCGACACACTGCTTCCCGGCGGCGGTCTGGAACGCCTCCTTCACCTGGCCGAGGATCTGCGGTTCGCCGACGACCAGCGAGTCGAGGCCCGCCGCGACGCGAAACAGGTGCGCGAGGGCGGCGCTGTTCTCGAGCGCGAACAGGTGCGGCTGGAACGCCTGCGCCGGCACGTGGTGATAATCGCTGAGGAAGGCGACGAGCTCCTCGCGCGCCTGGGCCGGATCGCTGCTGGCGACGTAGATCTCCGAGCGGTTGCACGTGGACAGCACGACCGACTCGCTCAGCGACTGACGACGGGCGATGGCTTCAGCGGCCGCGCTGAGATCGCGGCTCGAGAAGTCGAGCCGCTCTCGCAGGTCGACCGGCGCCGTCCGGTGGCTCACGCCCAGGAGAAACAGGTGCACGTCAGGTCTCAGGTGTCGGCACGCATCAGTAAAACGTGTGGCTCGTCGTCACGAAATAGTTGATCGCCAGGAAGTTCAGCATCGCGAACGCGAACCCCAGCGCGGAGAGCCACGCCGCGCGCCGGCCGCTCCAGCCGAGCGTGCGCCGGGCGACCACCGCGAACGAATAGACGCCCCACGTCAGCATCGCGACGAAAATCTTCGGGTCGTCGAGAGACATCGCCTGCAGGTTCGGATCGGTCGGGTCGATGCCGCGCGCCTGCGCCGTCCACACCCCGCCGACGATCACGCCGAAGGTCAGGAACACCCAGCCCACGGCGACCGCGCGCGAGTTCATCACGTCGAGCACCTGCAGCGACGGGAGCCGCGTGTAGAAGTAGCCGAGGTGCTTCTTCTTGATCTCCTTGAACTGCAGCACGTAGGTCAGGCCGAGGATGCCCGACAGGCCGAAGCTGGCGTACGCGAACAGCAGCGACGACACGTG
>DASQAX010000450.1:0-2328 GCA_035635535.1 Vicinamibacterales bacterium
GCCGGCCGAGCCCGCGCCGCCCGCCGCACCGGCTGATCAGTGGACGGCTCCGGCGACGGATCAGACGGATCAATGGAGCGCGCCCGCCGCCCCACCGGCCGGCGATTGGGCGACTCCGGCCGCCGAGCCGGCGCCGCTGTCCGAGGACGACGACATGCGCCTCTCCGCGCTCACGGCCCCTCCGCCGGCGCAGGTCCCGCCCGAGGTCGTATACCCCTTCGCGAAGGAGACCCAGAACCCGCCGGCTCCAAGCGAATGGGCACCGCCGCCAGTGGTGGAGGCACCCGCGCCGAAGAAGAAGGGTCTCTTCGGACTTGGCAGCGCCAAGGAGAAGCCCGAGCCGCCCCAGCGTCCCATCCGCATCGAGACCAGCGCAGCGAGCCGTGCGGGACTGCTCGCCGCTCTGTCGAACGCGCTGATCAACGAGTACAACAGCGGTCAGTACGGCAAGGGCCGCGTCGAAGGGCGCATCCCCAGTCTGCTGATGCGCGTCGACGAACAGGCCGATCCGATCGACAAGCCGCTCCCGGTGATCGACGACCGTCTCGACGTGCAGGCGCTCGAGCGCGTCGCATTGCCCGAGCAGCAGGCGGTGCCGTATCTCGCGCTCCTCGTGTCGACGATCTACAGCGACGCGGAGAAGGCCTTCGGGCGCGACAAGGCAAAGCGCGGCTATCGCGCGGCGCAGATGCGCGTCTTCGCCGGCGATGTGTCCGCGCTGAATGGTCCGGACCTCGCGGGGAAGCTGCCGAAGATCTGAGCAGCACGGCGAAGCCGTACCTGGGCATCGACCTCGGCGGCACGCAGATCCGCAGCGTCGTCGCGATGGTCGCGGACGATGCGATCCCCTCGATCGTCGCGCGCGACGAGCGCACGACCCCGCGCGATGGCGCCGACGCGATCATCACCGCGATCATCGCTTCGGCGCGCGACACGATGGCGCGGGCGAAGCTCGAACCGCGCGACATCGTCGCCGGGGCCTGCTCTTCGCCCGGACCGCTCGATCACGTCACCGGCGTCGTCTACGAGACGCCGAACCTGGTGGGCTTCCGCGACATCCGCCTTGCGGATCGCGTGGCCGAGGGTGTCGGCACGAAGATCTTTGTCGATCGGGATACGTGCATGGCCGCGATCGCCGAGGGTCTCGTCGGCGCGGCGCGCGGCGCGAAGGACTTCGTGTACGTCACCGTCTCGACCGGCCTGGGGGGCGCGATCGTGAGCGGCGGCCGCATGATCCGCGGCGCGACGAACACCGCCGGTGAGATCGGGCACTGGCCGGTCGCGTTCCAGCCCGATCCCACGCGCGAGGCGGACGACGACATACCGCTCTGTGGCTGCGGCTCGTTCGGCTGCCCCGAGGCGTTCGCCGGCGGGGCGAACATGGCGCACCAGGCCGGCGTGAAGACCGCGAGCGACGTGTACGCCGCGGCCGAACGGGGCGACGCCCGGGCGAAGGGCGTGGTCATCCGCGCCGAGCGCGCTCTCGCGAATCTGGCCGTCGGATTGGTGAACGTCCTCAACCCGTCGGTGATCGTCATCGGCGGATCCGTCGCCGAGCATCAGCCGGCGCACGTGCTCGTGCCGATGCATCGGGCCGTGGCGGAGCGTGCGTTCAAGACCCCGGCCGCGGCGGTGCGCCTCGTCCCCGCGGCGCTCGGCGCGGACGTCGGCATGTACGGTGCTGTGCTGGAGGCGCGCGAGCGCGCGGCCGGCCGGGGCGACTGGTTCCTTTAGTAGGCTAAACACCACATCACGCTCGCCGCGCGCGCGGCCACCAGGCTCGGGGTGAAAAAGGGGGATCCAGGGATGTCCGCTCGTATCGCCATCAACGGTTTCGGTCGCATCGGCCGGCAATTCCTCAAGGCGGTCCTCGAGCGCCATCCCGAGCTCGAGATCGTGGCGATGAACGACCTCGCCGATCCGAAGATGAATGCGCATCTCTTCAAGCACGACTCGACGTACGGCACGTTCAAGGGCGATGTCTCGGCGACGGCCGATTCGATCGTCGTCAATGGGCGGAAGATCAGAGTCATCCAGGAGCGCGACCCCGCGAAGCTCCCGTGGAAGGACCTCGACATCGACATCGTCATCGAGTCCACGGGGTTCTTCACCGATGCAACGAAGGCGAAGGCACACCGCGACGCCGGTGCGAAGAAGGTCATCATCTCCGCGCCCGCGAAGAACGAGGACAAGACCATCGTCCTCGGCGTGAACGAGGAGACCTACGACCCCGACGCGCACCACATCATCAGCAACGCGTCGTGCACCACGAACGGTCTCGCGCCGGTGGCCAAGGTACTCAACGACACCTTCGGGATCGACAAGGGG
>DASQAX010000451.1:0-3000 GCA_035635535.1 Vicinamibacterales bacterium
GCGGACCCGCGCGGCGGAATGGCCGTCGCGTCCGACGGCTCGATCTACATCGCGGGCGCTCTCCAGGCACCCAAGATGGGCTTCGTACCCATCAGCGCCCTCATCGTGAGGCTCAGCGCGGCCGGCACGCTGCTGTTCGACGGGCAATGGGCTGGCAGGACCGGCAGCGAGGAGGCAACCGGTATAGCGGCAGCCCCGGACGGCTCGGTCTACTTCGCCGGAACGACGTCCAGCTCCGGCGCCGGTTTTCAGGACGCGTTCGTCGTCCACCTGCTTCCGAGCGGAAAGGTGGCGGGAGCGGCGACGTGGGGAGGGACCGGGTTCGATGAAGGCGCCCGTATGGCCGTGGCCGCCGACGGGAGCGTCAGGCTCGCGGCCATCGCGCAGGCGCCGCCGTATTCGCTGCTGACAGCGAGCAAGCGTATCTCGAATGTGAAGGGGACTCTTGCCGCTGCGACCGCTACCTTCGGCGATGCGTTCGGGACACCTGTCGATCCGGGCGACGTCGTGACGACGCCGGCTGGAAGCACGACCTTCGCCGGAAACGTCGATGCCGCGCTCGTCAGCCTCGCGCCCTGAGTGCTAGAACGCCACCATGTAGGTCATCTTCGCTACGAGGGCGCGGTCCAGCAGGCCGCCGGTCGTTGAATCGCGCCGCTCGTTGAAGACCAGGAAGAAGTCGCTCAGGTGGTGGTGAATGAGGTTGAAGCGCAGGTTCGAGTTCCACTCCCGCGCGTCGGTGTTGTATTGCAGCAGCGCGTTGGCGAACGCGATGGTCGAGAATCCATATTCGACGCGCGCCGTAATCAGATCGGTCGTGTATCGGCCGGCGCGAAGCTGGATCTGGTTCCGCGACTCGCCGATCGAGGCGTTGAGCCGGCCGCCCAGGCGCACGGCCGCGCCGGCGCCGTATGACTGCTTGTGGCCGTCGTAGAAGTCGCCGGCATCCACGCGGCTGTTCACCGAGAAGGGCGCCGCGCCATTGGTGCGCCAGGTGGCGTGCCAGTCGTTGAACTCGTATCGGCCCACGGGAATGACGATGCCGCGCCGCCGGTTGATCGTGAACGGTGCGATCAGGTTCTCGGTCGTCGGATCGACGCCGAGCTCGCCGCCGCTGCCGTCCTGAAGATTGATGCTCATGTGCGCGCCGATCAGCCGGGATTGCAGTTGGCCGGTCAGCCACGACACGTTCGTGACCCCGAGATGCGGAAACAGCTCGCGCAGCCACTTCGAGAGGCGCGTGGGCCGGAAGCGCGCGCCGTACGTGCTGTCGAACTTGGCGACGCCCGTCCGCGGCACGAACCCCATCTCGTCGTTGAACCGCTCCCCGATCCGGACGTAGGTGCCTTGCAGCTCCCAGCGCCGGTCGCGGTAATGGAGGGTCGCGTTGCCCATCGATTCGCCGCCGGCATTGGCGACCGCTGCCACCGGCGAGAACGTCCTGGCGAGCGCGAGGTTGACGTCGAGGCTGTCGAAGAACCGGAAATTCGCGTCGGCGCCGACGACGCGGTTGTAGGCAGGTCCGTTCGCCTCCTTGTTCAGCGCGATGACGCCGATGTCGGAGTTGGCCAGCACGTTCCGGCGAAGCCTCAACGCGGTGAAGTTAGTGGCGGGTGAGGCGTCCTCGCTCCGCTGCTCGATGTTGAGGAGGCCCACCGCGTAGGGGCCGGCGCGGCCTGTCAGGCGCGTGCCGCCCCCGATCGGAATCGACTCGCCGTTGCCCGACAATCCGATGCGGCGGCTGAAGAACAGGATCGCGTCGGTCTGCCGCCCGCTCGTCAGCCCGCCGCCGCCGAAGACGACGCCGCGCCCCTGCCCGAACTGGAAGATGCCGGAGTTCTCCAGGAAGAAATCGCGCTTCTCGGGAAAGAACAGGCTGAAGCGCGTGAGGTTCACCTGCTGCTCGTCGGCTTCCACCTGCGAGAAGTCGGTGTTGACCGTGAAGTCCCACGTCAGGCCGCTGGTGACCCCGTACTTGACGTCGAGACCGACGTCCGCGTTGGTGCCGACGTTCACGCCCGTCGACTCGCCGGCGCTCCCGAGTACGTACGGCTTGATGCGGATGTCGTTGCCCGGCCGCACCCCGCGCAGCCCCGCGAGCGTTCCCGCCAGCGAGACGCGCTGCAGATCGTAGATGCGCGGCAGCGGCGCCCAGAAGCTGTCCTCGTTGCGGCGGCGGATCCGCCGCTGGAAATTGACGCCCCAGGTCTGCTCGTCGGCGCTGCTGAACCGCAGCGTCCGGAAGGGAATCGCGATCTCCGCGTACCACCCCTCTTGCGTGATGCGCGTCTCCACGTCCCACAGCGCGTCCCAGTTCTCGTTGGTCTCGCGCCCCTCGTTGATCGTCTGCGCGTCCCACTTCGCCCCGTGCGCGTTGGTGGCGAACATGTAGCCGTTCCGCTCGTCGTGGAACGTGTCCAGGATGATCTCGAAGTCGTCGCCGGACTCGCGGTTGAAGTCCTTCGCCAGCTCGCTCGTGAGGATGTTGAGCGGCTCGCGGTCGTGCGCGAAGACGCCGAAGTACAAGTTGGTGGCGTCGTACAGCACCCGCACGTCGGTGTCTTCGGTGGCGGGCTCGCCTTCGCGCGGATCGCTCTGGATGAACCCGTGTGCCACCGGCGCGCGGGCCCAGTCCGCTTCGTCGAGCGCGCCGTCGACCCGGATCGGGCCGTCGGCGCGCACCGCGGGGAGCGTGCGTTCGGTTCGGGCGGTCGTGTAGTCGATCTGGCCGGCCTCGCCGCCCGGCGCCCACAGCAAGGAACCGAGCAGGAGCGCCGCGGCCGCACGGATGCGGACCGACACGCCTACGAAGACGCGGGCCGATGCGCCTTGAGGAACGAGTGTATCTGGCGCACGGCCAGCGGAATCCGCTCCTTCGGCTCCTTCCACGGGAACATGCTGACCTCGGCCTTCGGCGCGAGCATCGCCGCCTCCATCGCGACCTTGTACGGATGCGCCGGGATGTCGTCCGGCAGGATCAGCACGGGCGTCTGGCAGCTG
>DASQAX010000452.1:0-3690 GCA_035635535.1 Vicinamibacterales bacterium
CCCGGGACACCGCTCGAGCGCACGCGCCATCGCGGCGTCGTCCTTCGGCCGCGACCAGTACACCTGCCGCACAGGATGCCCGGCACCAATCGTCGAATACACCGCGGTGAACGATCGGCGAGGCTTCGCTGATGTATTCGGCGGCGACGCATGCTTCAGCAGCGCGCCAAACAGGATGCCCGTGCCGGCGTTACCCCGCAGCGAGACGACGTCGCCGGCATAGGCCGACACGTCGAGCTCGTGGACGAACGATCCTTTTGTCGTGCCCGCGTGTTCTTCGAGCCCCGATCGCTGACTGCCGGCCAGCACCTGCAGGCACCCGTTCTGCTCGTCTGCATCGTCGAGGTAGACCATGCAATTGAGCTGCAGCGGCGCGTCTGCCTGGTCGGTCCAGTACGCGTAGTCCTGGTGCCACGGCACGAGGCCGCCGACTTCGGGCGACTTCATGATGAACTTGACGTGGAAGAGGCCGACGTCCGGACCAAGCAGCGGCTCGACGACGCCACGCACGCGCGGCGAGCGGATGATGCCGGCCAGCGCGGCGGACAGGCATTCCGCGTTGAGCACCTGCTGCACGCGCGGCGGCTTCGCGTTGGGCTCCCACGTGACGTCCACGTCGGGTGGAAGCGAGCCGCGCAGCGTGTCGTGATAGTCGGCGGTTTCGCGCTGCAGCTGCGCGACCTCGGCGGCGCTCAACAGGTCTGGAATCACCAGGTACCCATCGCGATCGAACCGCTCGATCTGCTCGCGCGACAGCGGCATCTCTTGGCGATTCTAGACGATTTAGTGCACACTGCCCGGCAGGTGGATTTCCGGCCGGGGATACTGTTCTCTCTCAAGGATCGGCGCTTCGATCACTGGACGCCGCGGTATCTTCGCTATCGGTTCCAGGCAGCGGTTCGCGCAGCGCTGCATCCGCAGGAACCATCGCTCACGCCGCACGCCATCCGCGAGCTCGAGCGGCGGCTCGGCCCGCACAGCGTCGGCGCGGAATGGGGCAGCGGCAACACGACGCGCTTCTTCGCGCGCCGCACGAAGCACCTCACCAGCTTCGAGACGACGCCCGCGTACTACGAGCAGGTCACGGCGACGCTGCGCGCCGAAGGCATCGGCAACGTCGACTATCGCCTGATCGCGCACGACTTCGAGGGCGAGGACGACGAGCAGGCGATGCACCGGAATGCGTTCGTCCGCGCCGCGTACGAGCTCGGCGACGAGACGCTCGATTACGCGCTGGTGGATTCCGCGCCGCGCGGGTGCCTCTGCCGCGGTGTCGCGCCGAAGATCAAACGCGGGGGCGTGCTGATACTCGACAACGCCAACTGGTACCTGCCGCCACCGCCGGCCGTCCATCCGCCGGCTCCCGGATCGGTGTCCGCCATGGTCGGCACGCCAGGCAGCCGGATTCCGACCCACGAATGCTGGCCGGCGTTCGCGCGTCTCACGGCGGGCTGGGACGCGCACTGGTCGTCGAACGGCATCCAGATGACGCTCATACTGGTGAAGCCGTGAACGCGGTGCTCGCGGAGCTGCTCGACACGCGGCGCGTCGTCGCGCGCGACGGCACCGTCATTCCCCTGCACAGCGAAATTTCAGTGGCCGAGGGCGCCGCGCTGCAACGCCTCGTTCGAGAGATCCGGCCGCAGGTGACGCTGGAGATCGGCTGCGGCTACGGCATTTCCGCCCTGTACATCTGCGAGGCGCTGGCCGAGGTCGGCGGCCGCACGCACATCGTCATCGACCCCGATCAGCTGACGGACTGGAAGTCGGCGGGACTCTTCACCGTGGAGCGCGCCGGCTTCGGATCGCTGCTCGACTTCCACGCGCTGCCCTCGCATCTCGCCCTGCCCCACCTCGAAGAGACCGGCGTCAAGGTCGGACTCGCGCTGATCGACGGGTGGCACACGTTCGACTACGCGATGGTGGATTTCTTCTACGTGGATCATCTGCTCGAGGAGGGCGGCGTGCTGATGCTCGACGACACCGCCGCCTACCCCGCCATCCGGAAGCTTGCCCGCTACATCGCCACGCACAGGCAGTACGTGCCGCTGCGCAACGACAACGGGACGCGCGCCGCGCCTGCGGCCGCCGGACCGTTCGTCCCCTCGCCTGGCCGGATTCGGCGGATGGCGGAACGCGTGTTCCAGCCGCGCCTCGTCTACCCTGACGCACGGCTCGGGCTGCCGCGGGACAACTTCATCGCGTTCCGAAAAGTCGCCGACGACAAGCGCGGCAACGGCTCCGGCGGCACGCGCCGCTGGGACCAGCATCATGAGTTCTGACGCGTCGGGCGCCGCCTCGCTCGTGGAACGGGCGTCGAAGCGGGTCGTCGTGGTCGCGATCTGCGCGGCGATTCCCCTGCATCTCTTCGTGGATGCGGACGGATGGTCGATCAGGGCGCTGACGCTTGCGATGGCCGTCGCCGGGTTTTTGGGCGCTCGCCGATGGCCCGCGGCGACACCGGCCGTGATGACGATCCTCCTGACGGTGGGCCCCGCGCTGCTGACGGTCGTCCTGGGCGTGGCCGCGCTCAACGTGTTCTACACCGCCCTGCTGACGGGCCTGTTCGCGTCGCTGCTGCCGCGCATCCCATTCGATCGCTGGACGCTTCCCTCCTCCTGGCGACTGCTGCTCGGCATCTGGGGCCTCACGCTGGCGCTCGGGTGGCCGGTGATGATCGTGAGGGAGGCCGGCGTTCGGCTCGGGACGCTGCGCGACAGCGGCGCGCTCGATTCGTGGACGCTGCTGACGACGCCACAAGTGGAAAGCTGGATCCTGTACGTCGTCATCACGCAGCTTGTCGCGCTGGTGTGGCTGGAGTGGGTATACGTGTGGGGATCAGGGATCAGGGATCAGGGATCAAGAACTTTGGATCCTCGAGTTGTTGATCCCCGCTCCCCGATCCCTGATCCCCGCGTGCAGCCCGTCCACGGCCTGTGGATCGGCGCTACGCTCGCAAGCCTCGTGGCCATCTACCAGGGCACCGTGGACATCGCCTTCATGAGCGGCGGCGTCTGGCCAGGCCTTCGCCGCGCCGCCGGCACGCTGCTCGACGCGAACGCGTACGGGACCGTCGCCGCGTTTGCCGGGCCGATTGCGTTCGTCTCGATTCCGCACCTGGGCTGGCGCCACCCGCGGCCGGCACAAGCCGCCGCGCTGGCAGTCAACTGGGCGGGGGTGTGGATGTCTGGATCGCGCACCGCGTTCGTGTGCGGAGCGCTCGGCACGGTGCTGCTCGTCTACGAATCGCTGCGCGCGAGCAGGCGCACGGACGCCGGCTCGCGCCAGGCGTCCTCGCTTCTCGCCGGCGTCGCGGTGGTCGTGCTGCTGCTGATCGCGGCCGCGGGCGCAATCGGACCCTTCAGGCGCATCGTGGCTACCGCGAGAACGGATGCGGCGGTCACGGATCTCTGGTCGCGCGGCGGCTACGGCACGGTGGCGACGCGCATGATTCGCGACTATCCGGTGATCGGCATCGGCGTCGGGAGCTTCAACTGGATGGCGGCGGACTACTGGCGGATGATGGCGAACGAGCGCCTGCCGTTCGACAATGCCCAGAACTGGTGGCGCCACCAGGTCGCCGAGCTGGGCATCGTCGGGTCGCTGCCGGTCGTGCTGTGGTCGTTCCTCATCGCGTGGCTGGTATTCACGCGGCGCACGCCGCCCGACCACAGGATCGAGACGGCAACG
>DASQAX010000453.1:0-4690 GCA_035635535.1 Vicinamibacterales bacterium
CCTCGCGTGTCCAGAACACGGCACGCGGCGAAGACCAGGACGCCGAGAGCAAGCCGATTCACGACGGCAAACGCGGTGACAACGTTGCCGGTCAGCTGGTATGGAAGCCACGCGAGGGCGGGGAACAGCGGCGACAGGCGCGACGTCTCGTCGCCACCCTTCAGCGTGAATTGTCGAACCATCTCGCCGAACGCCAGCCCGTCGGGGCCAAGGCCGTCATTGACCGACGTATGCGCGGACAGCGGCGCGAATAGTGCATAAAACACGGCCGCGCCGGCCGCAATCGCGAGGTTCACCTGATCCGTACGCCTTATCACGACGTCTATCCTTCCGTCGGCTGCGGGACGTCGATATCGTCAAGCACTGCGAGATCCATCGCCGTGAATCGCGCCGCGTCCATCGACGCGTACGCGTGCTTGGCCGCGTAGAGGTGCGGCGTGAGGAAATGATCGTCGGCATAAATCGCGAGCGTATCGGTACCCAGCATCGGCGCCAGCCACGCGAGGCTGCCGCACGTGCCCACGAAGCGCGTGGCGCGGCGGATCACTTCCGTCTGCACGGCGAGGTTGTTCTGCGGCGTCATCCATCCGTCGAGCGTCACGAGGCCGGGGACGTCCTGGAAGACGTAGTCCGCGTGGTCATCGAGCGAGAGGTTCGTGTTCAAGGCAACGATCGGGTGGCGGCGGCCGATCAGCTCGATCAGCCGGCGCAGCTGCTGCCGGTGCTCCGGCGTATCCATCAGCGCGCGGCCCGTGTAGAACTTCACCGCGACGAACTGGTCGGGCAGCCTGGGCAGCGCGACGTCCGCGATGGCGGCAATCGGCTCGTACTCCGTGTATTCCAGCACCGTCTGCAGCGAATCGTTACCCAGCCAGAACTGGCGCATCAACCGGAACATCGTCGACGGATGGCACACGGCCGCCCGATCGATGCCGAGGCTGGCACGCGCCCGCGACAGGATCTCCTCGTCGAAGCCGGAGAGCGCGAGCTGCTTCTGGTCGGCGTCCGCCCGACGGGCCTCGTTGCGCGCGGCGAACTCCTCCGGCGAGAACAGGTCGAATTGCTCCACGTACCGCGAAGAGATGCCCGCGTACCACGGCGCCACGCCGCCGCGCGACACGGTGACGATGCGATCGGGGTCGACGTCGTACTGGCGCGTGAACCAGCGGACGAACGGCACCCAGTAGAGCGCCTCGTAGCCGACTTCCGACAGCCACGGGCCGAGCACGATCGGGCCGGAGCCGGCCGCCGCGGCGCGGAGCGCGCGCCGAGTGGACACGTCGCGCGAGATGGCCGGCCACGTCCGCCGGCGCAACCGGTCCCAGTACCGCGACGTGCGCACGACGCCCGCGTAGGCGACCTGCGCCGCGTCGCGCCCGCGCTCGCCTCCGAGCTTCACGTGCGCGCGCGCGTGCTTGCGCGTCTCCCGCACGTCCTTCTGGCGGCGCAGCGTCCAGTGGCGACCGCGGCGATAGAGCTTCGCCGTCCGGTTCCAGACAACCCGCGCCAGGTTCTGCGCCGCGATGGTGAAGCTCATGGCTCGTGCCCCTCGCGCCAGCGCAGAAACCGCGCGGGCACGCCGGCCACGATCGCAAACGGCTCGACGTCGTGCGTGACGACGGCGCCGGCGCCGACGATGGCGCCTTTGCCAATCGTGATGCCGGGCATGATGACCGCGTTGACCCCGATGTCGGACCAGGCGCCGATGACTGTTCGCTCGATCTCGAGCTCGGTCTGAATGATCGGGATATTGTGCGGCTCCCCCGTGTGCTGCGAGCCGAGCGCTTTCGCCCCCGGCCCCCATCCGACGTAGTCCTCCAGGACGAGATCGCGCGCGTCGAGATAACTCTGCGGCCCGATCCAGCAGTGGTCGCCGATGACGCACCGGCCGCCCGCGCGCCCCTGGATGAACGCGTGCTCCCCGACGAAGACCCCGCTGCCGATCTCGAGCGTCTCGTGATGCGACGCAATCGCGCCCCGGCCGATGCGGACGCCGTGGCCGAAGCGGCGCGTCAGGGCGCGCCACGCGGCGCGGCGCATCCGCGCCGAGCGATCGTCCTCGCCAAGCGCATGCGCCGCCGCCACCTGCAGCACCTCGTCGCGCGGCTTCGAGCGGAGCTCCTCCGCGTACGCCAGCTCCGCGTCCGGGTCGCACTCGGGCGCGCGCACGGCGTGGACGGCCGGCACGCGCATCACACGCGCGCCCCCATGACGGCGGCGGCAACGGTCTGTACCTGGTCGCGGGTCATTTCCGGGAATATCGGCAGCGACAGCACCTCGCGCGCGACCTGTTCGGCGACCGGGAAGTCTCCCGCGTGATAGCCGAGATCGGCGTGCGCCGGCTGCAGGTGGATGGGAATCGGGTAATGGATGCCTGTCTGGATACCCTGCCTGCCGAGCACGTCGCGGAGCCTGTCGCGGTCGTCGGCGCGCACGACGTAGACGTGATAGACGTGCCGGCACCCGGGACGCGCCTTCGGCATCCGCACGGTGTCCGGATCGAGCGCGGCGGCGTACCACTCCGCCACCTGGCGCCGCCGCTCGGTCCACGCTTCGAGATGGCGCAGCTTCACGCGCAGGATGGCGCCCTGGATGCCGTCCATCCGGTAGTTGAACCCCTTCAGGCGATGCTCGTACCGCTTCTCCTGGCCCCAGTCACGCAGCGTCCGGCATGTCGCCGCCCAATCCGCGCGCGTCGTCGTCACGGCGCCGCCCTCACCGTAGGCGCCGAGGTTCTTGCCCGGATAGAAGCTGAAGCCGGCAATCTCCGCGATCGAGCCGCACCGGCGGCCGTGATACTCCGAGCCGTGCGCCTGCGCGGCGTCCTCGATCACGACCAGGCCGCGCCGCCGCGCGATCTCCGCGATCGGATCCATGTCCGCGGGCTGCCCGTACAGGTGCACGGGCATGATGGCCTTCGTCTTCGGCGTGATCGCCGCTTCAACCTTCGACGGGTCCATCGTGAAGTAGTCGGGCTCGATGTCCACGAACACCGGCGTCGCGCCGGTGTAGCAGATGGCCGACACCGTCGCGACGAACGTGAACGGGACCGTGATGACCTCGTCGCCCGGACCGATGCCCGCCGCCAGCAGCGCCAGGTGCAGGGCACTCGTGCCCGAATTGACGCCAATCGCCTGCGACGCCTGGCAGTAGCCGGCAAACTCGCGCTCGAAGGCCGCGACCTCCTCGCCGAGGATGTACTGCGTGCTGTCGAGCACGCGAAGGACGGCGGAGTCGATCTCGCCCTTGATGCTGCGGTACTGCGCCTGCAGATCGAGGTAGGGAATCATGAAAAACAGGGCCAGCCGGTCTCGGCATCGCGGGACGCGGCCGGCAGATCGCGGTTGACGAAAATGTGAATCGTCTGCTCCTCGTCCACCGGGAAATCGCTCAGCGACGTGAAGTGGGCGTGAACGTAGCCCGCCACAAGCCGAAAGCTGTCGAACTCCCCGTCGGAATCGCTCGGCATGATCACGAACGGCACGCGCTGCCGCTGCAGGCGGTCGAACGCGAAGCGCTCGTTCGCCTCCGAGCTGAAGTAAGCGCCGAAGTACTCCTGTCCTGCCGCAAACAGGCGCTGCGCATAGAACGGCACCTCGACCAGGAAGCCGCCGACGAGCAGCCGATCGTCAGGCCGCGTGCAGCGATCCACGTACCGGAAAAAGGGCACCAGCAGCCGCGAGGCCCGCGTCGGCATCTGGTAATCGACGAAGCGCGACGTGAGATCACTGGTCCGCTCCCCGAATCGCTTGGGGATGTCCTGCCGATGGCCCAGCAGGCCGGCGCGATCGATTTCATCCCAGGTCGAGCCGACGGTCAGCACCGATGCGCCCATCAGCGCGACGAAGGCGAGCGCGAGCGGAACCGCGAAGGGCCGGACGCGCGAGCGCGCGAACACACGCCAGAGCAGCCACGACCCCACGACCACCGCTGGAACGATCGCGTCGGCCAGCCGGGTGTTCAGCGGATCGCGGATGAAGCTGAAGTCGACCAGGAGCGCGACGACGGCAACGGGTGCGACCCAGGCGGCCATCGTCTTCCAGTCGGTACGTGCCCGCGTCACGGCGAGGACGACGAGCGCGATCACAGGGATCGCGTACAACTCGTACACCATCGCCGACTCGAGCGGTCTCTCGTCGCCGAAGACGCGCGGCCAGACGTGCCATTGCCGCGCGGCCTCGCGCTGGCTGAACTCGACGCCGTTGCGGAAGTAGAGCAACAGGCCGCCGTGCACCTGCACGTAGAGGAGGTACGGCAGGATCAGCAGCAACGCGACGCCCGCACATGCCGCCAGGTCGTGCATGCGGCGAGCCCCGCCTTCGCCCTGCGGGCTTCGGCGTGGCGAGCTGAGGAGGATGGTCAGCGCGGCGCCGATGCCGAGAAACAACCCGTGGTCGTGGCGGAACATGAAGGCAATCGCGACGCCCGCCGCCATCGCGCAGACGCGGGTCAGGCTCGGGCCCTTCAGATACCACCCGTACAGCCAGAACGCGCAGGCGTACGCGACGATCTTCGGATAGCTGTACGTGCGCGGGAAGACCGCGATCTCGATTAACGCGGCAAGGATGGCCAGCGTCATCGATCCCGTCAGCTGCCGCACCGCCGCCGCGGTGAACGCGGCAGCAAGGCCGAAGGTTACGGTGATCAGCATCCCCTCGGCGAACAACGTCGGCCCGAAGATCTTCTGTGC
>DASQAX010000454.1:0-3519 GCA_035635535.1 Vicinamibacterales bacterium
CTGCGCGGAGTGCGCCGGCGGGTCCGCGTTGATCGGCTCCAGCCGGACGGCGACGCCGCGACGCGCTTTCACCTCCTCGCAGGCGCGCCCGATCGCAGCGAGCACCGAATCGCGGCGCGCGAGGTCGATGTCCCGGACGTCCACCTCGAGAAACACACAGCTCGGCACGCTGTTGATTGCCCCCGGAAACACCTCGCATACACCCGTCGTCGCCACCGTATCGACCACGCCCGTCGAACGGGCCGACGTTTCAATCGCCAGCGCGATTTCCGCCGCCGCAAGAAACGCGTCGTGGCGATCGGGCATCAGCACGGCGCCGGCATGCCCGCCTTCGCCGTTGACGACGATGCGGAGGCTCGCGGGCGCCGCAATCGCGGTCACGACGCCGATGTCGATCTGCTCGCGATCGAGAATTGGGCCCTGCTCGATGTGGAGCTCGATGAAGGCCGCATACGCACCAGGCGCCAGCGGCACGCCGGACAAGTCGCCGTTGAAGCCCGCCGCCGTCCGCAGCTCGTTCAGCGACTGGCCCGCGAACGTGAGCGTCTCGCCGGCGGAGGGCTCGAGCGCCCCGGCAAGCAGCCGGCTTCCAAGACACCCGATCCCGAACCGTGTCGGCTCCTCCGACGTGAACAGCACGAGATCGATCGAGCGGCGCGGCTCGAATCCGGCGCGTCGCAGCGTGCGAATCGCTTCGAGTCCTCCGAGCACGCCGACGGTTCCGTCGAAGCGCCCCGCGTTGGGAATGGCGTCGCAGTGCGATCCCGTCGCGACCGGTGGAAGCTCCGGGCTGCGTCCCGGCCATCGCGCGAAGGTGTTCCCCACCGCATCCTCGCGGACGACGAGCGCCGCCTCGGCGAAGAGGCTCTTGAGGAGCGCCCGCGCGCGCAGGTCCATGTCGCCGAACACGATGCGCGTCACGGCGGGCGCGGGGGACTCCGAGAAGGACGCGAGCGTCGCGAGCTCCGCGTCCAGTCGTTCGACGTCGACGGCGGCGATCACCTCGGATCCCGGATCCCGGATCCCGTATCCCGGCCTGGATCCCGATCCCAGTCCTTGTAGATCAGGTATTTCGCCGGCTGCTTGCCGAGCGCGCCAAACCACTGCGGGCAGTACGGCGCCATCCAGATGAAATCGCCGGCGTGCACCGGGTACCACTGCGAGCCGAGCAGATAAAGACCTCCGCCTTCGAGCATCAGCAGGCCATGCTCCATCACGTGAATCTCGACGGCCGGCAGCGTCGCGCCCGGCTGATACGTCATCGTGTTCACGCGAAAGTCGAACGCCCGGTCGTCCGGGATGAGGCCGCGCACCTCGAGCCACGGGTCGTCACCGAGATGCGTGGCGGCGACGTCGCGTTCGGCGCCCGTCATCAGCGCCGGCACGTCCACGCCCGCGAGCGGCTGGTACGGTTTCTCGAAGACGGCGGCGCGCGCGGCCGCATCGCTGCACACGGGCGTCGCATGCCCGGGCGGGATGTACGCGAAGCCGCCGGCGTCCAGCGCGCTCGACCCGACGCGGACACGCCCTTCGAGCACATAGACGAAACGCTGATCGCCGCACGCCGCAATCGTGCCGCCGCGGTCGAACTCGGCGGTGTACTGCACGAACGCGGAGCCGCCCGCGGGCGACGTGTGGACGATCGCGGTCGCGTTGCGCATGCCGGGAAGCGGCGCGCGGACGAACGTCTCGGGCGTCTGCAGCCGGTGATCGGGGTAATTCGCGCTTCGGCTCGGCAGGTTCACGGTGTGCTCGCGTCCGATTGTACCGAGTTGCCCTGACCGTAGGGGCCGACCTTAAGGTCGGCCCCTACGTCTCGGGTCCTGGCCGCACGAACCGGCCACCGTCGCGCGCGGTAACCTGACCGTCCGCGAAGATCGTTTCGCCGCGGCGGAGCGTCCGGCGAATCGCGCCTCGAAAGGTCTGGCCGACGTACGGGCTCGTCTTGTGGCGCTGCTGCAGGTCCTCCGCGCGCAGCGTGAACGCCTGCTCGGGATCCACGAGGACGAGGTCGGCATCGTGTCCCGGCACCAGCGCTCCCTTGCGCGCGATCCGGAATCGGCGCGCCGGCGTCGTCGCCGTCAGCGCCGCGATGCGCTCGAGCGGCAGCGCGCGCTCGTGATAGCCGCGATCGAGCAGGACCGGAAGCGTCGACTGGACGCCGGCAATACCGCCCCAGGCGGCCACGAAATCGCCCGCCTTCCGTGCCGGCTCCGTCGGCGAATGATCGGACGCGACGATATCGACGTGTCCTTCGAACAGCTCGTGCCAGAGCTCGTGCACGTCCATCGCGTCGCGCAGCGGCGGTGCGCACTTGGCGATCGCGCCGAGCCGCTCGACGTCCTCGTCCGCGAAGTACAGGTAATGCGCGCACGTTTCCGCGGAGACGTCCACCCCTTTCGCGCGCGCGTCCGCGGCAAGCGCCACGCCGCGGCCGGTGCTGATGTGCACGATGTGCAGCGAGGCGCGCGTCTCGCCGGCAAAGAGCAAGGCGCGCTGAATCGCGTCGAGCTCCGCCACGACCGGGCGCGACTCGAGGAAGTCGCGGACGTGATGTCCCTTCATGCGCTGCGACAACCGCCGGGTGAGCTCTTCGTTTTCGGCGTGCACCGCGACCGGGAGGCCGAGTCGTGCCGCCTCGCGCAACCCGTCGTACAGCGTCACGTCGTCCGCGCGGGGAAACTCCGGCAGCCCCGAATCACACATGAAGGCCTTGAAGCCGACGACCCCCCGGTCCGCCATTTCCGCCATCTCCGGCACCGAGCCCGGTACGAGCCCACCCCACAGGCCGAAGTCCGTGATGGAGGCCGCCTCGAGCGCCGCACGCTTCCGGTCGATCTCGCGCGCGTTCACGCAGCACGGCGTGGAGTTGAGCGGCATGTCGAAGAACAGGGTGCCGCCGCCGGCGGCGAGACCGCGGCTGCCCGTGGCCGCGCCTTCCCATTCCGTTCGGCCCGGCTCGTTGAAGTGGAGATGCACGTCGATGAGGCCGGGGAGCACGAACAGCCCGCGCGCGTCGATCTCCTCGCGTCCGGGGCCGGCGTCCGGACCGATCGCGGCGATGCGTCCGTCTTCGACGGCGATGTCTGCGCGCGTCAGGCCGTCCGGCAGGACCGCCGTGCCACCGCGAATGACGAGATCAGCCATGACCGCGACCACCATAGTCCTGGCGCAGCTGGTCAGATCCGCCCGCCAGTTCATCCAGGAAGTTCGCCCCCGCCGCCAGCGCGACGGCGACATCGTCTTCCATCACGGCTTCGTCCGGATGATGGCTGAGGCCGCCCGGCGTTCGAACGAACAGCATCGCCGCCGGCATGTGCGGCGCGAGGATCATCGCGTCGTGCCCCGCGCCGCTCGACATGACGCTCGGCGTCGCGCCCGCGCGCTCGACCGCGCGCGTGAGCATCGCCACCAGCGCCGGATGCATCGCGACGGCGGCGTGATCGAAGCGCGGCGACCATTCGACCGTCAGCCCGCGACGCGCGGCAATCTCCTGCGCGCCGGCTCGCAGGCGGTCCA
>DASQAX010000455.1:0-11151 GCA_035635535.1 Vicinamibacterales bacterium
CCAGCACATCTGCCGCGAGGGCGCGGCCGATATCTTCGCGGCGCCACCGGGGCGTCGTCAGTCGCGAGCGGACGCGGTCGCCGAAGGTGCGCGCCATCTCGGATGCGCGCCAGCGGCCTTCGTCGAAGGTCATCCGCCGGAGGCGGCTCAGTCGGCCTTGCATCATGCGGGATTTGACGGGGCGGTCTGGACCGTCGCGGGCTTTTCGAGACGAGCGCGCGACACTCCGCGGTACGCACGCAGCCATCCTTCGCGCACGACCGGCCACTCGAAGGCCGAGAGCGTGCGATGCGCCGAGCCCGCGAGTCCTCGCGCCAGCACGGGATCACCAAGCAGATCGAGCACCCGTCCCGCCATCTCCTCGTCGGCGTTGTCGGGGACGAGCAGGCCGTCGACGCGGTGTCGAAGGATGGACGGCACGCCGCCAACGTTGGTGGAGACGACCGGCAACCCGCTCGCGAACGCCTCGAGCACCGACAGCGGCATGTTGTCGATCGACGGCGCCTGGATGTAGATGTCCGCCTCCGCGTAATAGCGCGGGATGTCCGACGGCGGAACTCGTCCCACGAACGTCACGTTCCGAAGGCGAAGCGCGGCGGTGTCCGCGCGCAGCGCGGCGTCCTGCGATCCGCTGCCGACCAGCGTCAGCGTCGCGTCCGGATGGCGCGACTGGATTCTGGCGAACGCCCGCAGTAGGCACGGCACGTTGTACATGGGCTCGAAGTTGCGCGTGCAGAGCAGCCGTGGAGCCAGCGGGGCGCGCGACCGATATGCGAAACGTCGCAAATCGATCGTGTTGTGCACCACGTCCGCGTCGATGTCGAAGGAGAACAGGACATCGCGCAGGAATGCCGACGGGACGACGTTGGCGTCGACGAGATGGCGCATGACGAAGCGCGCGACGCGCGAGCGCCGCAGGTGGTCCGGCGCCTCACCGCTGTGGTAGTTCAGGATGACGGGCTTGCCAAGCAGCCTGGCGACGATGACGGCCGGCAGTGGCGCCAGGAGGAACGAGGTGTAGGACGCCGAGAAGGCGTGCACGACGTCCGCGCGCCGGAGCTCGCGGAACAGGAGCGGCCAGTAGCAAAGCTGGGTGACGACCGTCCGCAGGTATTTGACGCGAAGCAGCCGGTCGAAGGGCGCCGGAGGCACCGGATCTATAGGGACAATCCAGGCGTCAACGGCCGGATCCCCCTCCCAGCCTTCCAGCAGGCGCTGCGCCTGGACGGACTGCCCTCCGAGAATCCGGAGCGAGGCGACGACGAGAGCCACTCGAAGCCCCTCGACTTTGCTCGGGGTAAAGGGAGGTGGCGGGGAATCTTGCATACGGCAGAGGTATCTCGGCGCTCATTGGCTGCAAGGCACACGCCGCACACCGCAAAGCGCGCCGAAAACGGGGTCGCGCCACGTGGTGGGCGATCGTGTCACTTACAGATCTGAGATAAGTCCGCCAAATCCCTGACGATTTTCCGGCGGCCTCGCCGGGGATCCGTCGCGACACCGCGGAATTCCCTAGCGTTTCCGCGTGTTCGATTCGCCCGCCTGCACGGTCTTTCATTCGCACTAACGCCCGCCAGCAGTTTCGGCACTCCCAATCAAAGACGTTCGCTCCCTCGATCACTTCCGGGTGATCGGGTCGCCCGCGCGGAGTCGACGCGCGTGTGACGTGAGGGTGTGAGCCGACCACTCGCTGGTCCCTGGGGTTCCACAAGTTCCCAAAACAGTGACATCGCGAGAACGGCGGAAGTGTGTCTTCCGCCACGGGACCGGAGCTGCGGGGAGGAAGCATGCTCTTGGGTACCCGTAGGATTTTCTCGATTCTCTGCGCCGCCGTCTTCGTCGTTGGCGCATCGCAAAACATTGTCTGGGCGCAGTCGAAAGCCGCTGGCGGCTTCATCGATTCGTCCACCGGTGCCGGCCTCAGGCCGCAGCTGTCGGCGGGCCAGATCGCTGCGTTCATGCCGCCGCGCGGCGCCTTCACGTTCCCCTCGCCGTATTCCACGACCGGCGCGCGCCTGACCAATGGCGCCGATTGTGGCGGCCAGGACTGCGTGCTCTCGGTCGGCTATTCCTACTGGAGCAACATCAACAATCACGTCGGCAGCGACACGATGCTGGTGTTCCTCGGCCTCGAGCGCCGCAAGGGCGGCGGCGGTCCGACGCTTTTCAGCTACAACAAGAGGACCGGCGAGACCAGCAATCTCGGACCGCTCTTCTCGCTGGACAGCGGGTACAGCTGGTCCACCGGCGAGGGCTGGTATTTCAGCGCGAGCCAGCCGACCACGCTCTACATGAACGACGGCCCGCGCATGCTGCGCTACGACGTGATGACGCACGCGATGAGCGAGGTCTACAACGTCGAGAGCCTGCTCGGCGCCGGCCGCGTGATCTGGCAGATGCACTCGAGCAACGACGATCACGCGCACTCGGCGACCGTGAAGGACAGCACGACGTACAAGGAGCTGGGCTGCATCGCCTTCGACGATCGGCATCCGGGCAGCCCGACGTTCGTGGCGGCCAAGGGCGACTACGACGAGTGCCAGATCGACAAGAGCGGACGGTATCTCGTGGTCAAGGAGAACGTCGACGGCCGCAACGGCGAGGACAACCGCGTCATCGACCTGCAGACCAGCAACGAGACGATCTTCCTCGACGAGAATGGCGCGGCGGGTCACTCCGACCTCGGCTACGGCTACATGGTGGCAGAGGACAACTTCAACGCGATGCCGGGTGCGGTTCGCGTGTGGCAGCTCGGTCAGGATCTGTCGGGCGCCAACCAGGGGCACGCCGCCGGACAGGGCACGCTGGTCTACGAGCTGAGCTCGTGGTCAACGGGCATCGGCCACATCGCGCACGGGAACTCGACCAGCGCCGGGTCAGGCAGTCAGATGGCCTGCGTCAGCAACGCGAACCGGCAGAACCTGCCGCGCGTCAACGAAATCGTCTGCTTCCGTCTCGACGGCTCGATGCAGGCGCTCGTCGTGGCGCCGAACATGACCGACCTGAACGCGTCGGGCGGCGGCAGCGACGACTACTGGAAGATCCCGTCGGGCAACATCGACGTCACCGGCGAGTACTTCATCTGGACGGCGAACATGGGCACGGGCCGCCAGGACGCCTTCATCGTCCGCATCCCGCAGGACAAGCTCGGTGTGTCGCCCGGCGCGCCGACGCCGACCACGCCGGCCCCGACGACGCCCGCGCCGACCACTCCGGCACCGACCGCTCCCGCGCCCACGACGCCGGCGCCGACGACTCCGGCCCCGACGCCGACGCCCGCCCCGACCGTTCCGACCGCGGGCAGCGCGACCTGGATGAGCCTGATGAATGTTGCTGAAAGTGGCGCGACGCTGACGAAGGTCGGCGGCTGCAGCGGCTGCGCGGACGGCACCGCGGTGTCGAATCAGCAGGTGAGCGGCAGCGGCATGCTGCAGTTCTCGACCGACGACAGCAGCACGCTGCGGTTCGTGGGTCTCGGCAGCAACGGGATCGGCACCACCCCGACGGACGTCAACTTCGCGATCCGCCTGCAGGCGGGGGTCGCCGAGGTCCGTGAGTTCGGCACGTATAAGAGCGAGATCGGATTCGGCGCCGGCGACACGTTCACCATCACCGTCAACGGCGGCGCGGTGAGCTATGCGAAGAACGGGGGCGTCTTCTTCACGAGCAGCGCCTCCACGGGCGCCGCGCTCCGCGCGCACGTGATCTTCTTCGACACCAGCGGCTCGGTGCGCAACGTCGGCTTCGGCGGCGCGGCGCCGACGGCCGATGCGCCGTCGACGGCCGCCTCAACGGCGGTTGGCGCGGGCACGGCCGCGACCGGCCAGTACGCGGTTCCGCGTCCGAAGGGTTCGAAGCCGGTTCGCAGGAAGAAGTAGTCCAATCGTGGGGCGAGCCTTGTCAGGCTCGCCTCGCGAACCCAACAGGGTTCGCGCCACGTACATTCGAAGTCCGCGCTAGGTCGCTACGTCAGGCCGCGCGTTCGGCGCGGCGACGCGCTCCCACGTGACCCGCTGGCGGTTGGTGACGAAGCGGAAGAAACCGACCACGGTGGCCCACAGCAGCAGGCACATCGCGGCTGGCGCCGAAAAAGCGATCGAACGGCGCTTCCCGTCGCGGTGGCTCAACCCGACGGCCGCGGCACCGTAGAACATCACCTGCAGCGCCAGCATCAATCCGTAGAATCCAGAATCTGCCACCACGACGTTCGACGCGAGCAACGACGCGTGGAACATCGGCAGCGCCAGGCGCAGCACCTTGTGCGAGATCGTCTCGAACCAGAGGCGGTTGCGCAGCGGGTTGAGCAGCCAGCCTTCGCGGGCGAGCAGCTGGAACATCCCGGCAATCGTCCGCGTCTTGCGGACGAACTCCTGCCGGGCCGTCGACGAGGCGCGGTCGTACGCGCGCGCGTTCGGCTCGAACACCATGCGGTACCCGCGCCTGACGATCCGCAGCGGAATCAGCACATCGTCGACCAGCGTGTCGTCGGGGATCGGCTCGAACAGGTCGCGGCGGATGGCGTAGATCGCGCCGGTCGCGCCGATGGTCGAATCCGCGCGCCCTTCCGTTTCACGGATGAACTTCTCGTAGCGCCAGTAGATGGCCGTGCCGTGCCCCGCGGCGGCGGTGCCGTCGTGCGCGGCCAGCACCAGTTCGCCGCTCGCGCCGCCAACGGACGGGTCCGCGAAGTTCGCGACGAGCTCGCGGACGGTCTGCGGCTCGAAGCGCTGGCGCGCGTCCGCGAAGACGACGATCTCGCCGCGGACCCCCGGGACCACCGCGTTGATCGTGGCCGGCTTGCCGCGATGCTGGTTGAACGCGAGGACCGTGACGCCCCGGTCCGCGTAGCGAAGCGCGCGCTGGACGGTGTCGTCGGTCGAGCCATCCGAGCCGATCACGATCTCGACGCTGTCGCGCGGATAGTCGAGCGCCAGCAGGTTCTCGATGCGCGGACCGATCCGCTCGGCTTCGTTGTGCGCCATGACGACGATGGAGATGGGCGGCTCGATGGACGCGCGAAGACGAGGCTTCGGCCGGAGGCGCGCACGGAGCGCGGCCGCGAGCGGATAGCCGGCATAGACGTAGGCGAGCAGCAGGAGCGATCCCCAGAAGAAGACGCCCGCGCCGGGCGCCCACGGCAGCGCCAGCCCCATGACATCGGCCCGCGCGCGCGCACGCGTGCGGAGACCGGCCGCGTCGAGACCGTCGAGCGCCTTCGCCACCGCATCGACGTCCGCGCCGGGGTCGCGGCCGTCGGTCGCGGCCTGCGCGTAGGGCCGCGCCAGCGTGAGGCGGAAGTCCTGGTCGCGCGGCAGCGTCAACCCGGCGTCCTGCAGCGACGCGGGGAAGAAGTTGTCGCGTGGGTAGCGCCCGGCCATGCCGCCGACGATCACGTTGCGCCGGAAGACCGCGTCCGGGAAGTACCGCCGCAGCGAATCGTTTCCCTCGCCGGCGCTCGAGCCGATGACGCCCACCTCGTTCACCATCACCACGTTGTTCTGGAAGACGAAGCCGGGATGCGGCGCGTGGTCGCCGCCGAACAGGATGCCGCCGGTCTGGAACGCGGTGTTGTGATCGATGGTGGCGCCGCTCACGCCGTCGAGCATCTGGAACAGGCGCCCCTGGCCCCAGGTGCCGCCGACGTCGAGGAACACGTTGTTCCGGATGGCGATGCGCCTGGCCTGCTGGCTCGGGTTGTTGTCGTCGCGCCCGAGCATGTTCACGCCCGCCGCGACGTGGCGAACGAGGTTGTTCGTGAACGCGACGTCCTCGATGGTCGACCACGGCGCGCCGCCGTCCTGGTTGCGGACGGTGAACAGGATCGAGAAGCCGTTCTGCGCCTGCGGCCAGTTGTATTCCAGCAGGTTGCCGTTGACGACGACGCGGCGTGCGTTCTTCAGCTCGAACAGGTTCTTGACCGTCCACTCGACGCCTTCAAAGGACGGGTCGCCCTTGCGCCAGCGCAGCGGCTTGGCCAGGTGATTGTGGACGATCTCGATGTCGGACGGCACCAGGTCGCGGATCTTCGGATCGGCGCCGCCGAACATGATGTTCTCGCCGGCGCCCTCGAGATAGTTGTTCGCGATCCGGAACGGCCCCGGCCCGTTCCAACCGCCGATCGCCTGCGAGTCGGCGCCCACTTCCTTGAAATCCGCGAGGTACGAGTCGATGACCGCCGCGTCGCGCGCGTTCAGCGCCACGCCGCGCCGCGCGCCAATCTTCGGGTCGCCGTGCAGATAGGAACGGTCGACGATCACGTGGTGCGGAACCTGGTCGGCCGACGCCTCCTTGTCGCCGAACTGCACCAGCGAGCTGACGAACGCGCCGGGCTTCGGGGCGAACTCGACGGCGACGAAGCGATAGTGGTGCGCGCCGGGATCGGTCGCAACCACGAAGTCGCCGGCGGACACGAGCTTCGCCATCGACGCGGCCTCGGACGGCTGAACGTGACGCCCGGGCTTCGGCAGCGCCCCCGCCGACGAGATGACGATCCAGTCGTCGCCGTCCTTCGCCTTGAGGTGAAACGGCCCTTCGTAGGTCGCGCGCGGCTCGAGCTCGATGCGGTCGCCGCCCTGCGCCTCGTCCAGCGCCTTCTGCAGATCGCCGCCGGACGGGACGCGGATCGTGCGGCCGGTGGTCTTCAGTGGCGGAATCTCGACGGACGCGCGCGGCGCTTCGGGCGCGTTCGTCTCCGCTGCGCTCTTCGACTGCGCCGGGGGCACGCCACTCGACTGCGCTCGGGGCCGGTCTGCCGCCGTTGCGATGAGCACGGCGGCGATCGCGATCAGTGTTTTCAACGGTTCGGCTCCAGGATCCAGTCCGCGATGCGCGCGTAGGAGGCGCCCAGCACCGGCTTGACCAGCGCTTTCGCGTTCCAGCCTACCCACGCGCTGCAGCGCGCCCACGGCGTCGCGACCACGAAGCGCTGCGCCGCGTTCGGCGGATGACCGCGCCGAATCGTGAACCGGCCGATCAGGAAGAGGTCGTGGGCCGACGTCATCCTCGTCGTCGGCTCCGACGTGAAGAGGACGCGCAGTCCGGCGTCGGCCGCCGTCTTCGCGACGTCGTCAGAAAAGTAGCCGCCAGGAACCGAGCCGACGGTCACGGCATGGCCGAGCACGTCTTCGAGCTTCTGGCGGCTATCGGACCACTCGGCCCGCATCTCGGCGAGTGTGAGCGAATTGAATCGCGCCGGATGCGATGCCGAGTGGCTGCCGATCACGTGGCCACGCGCGTCGAGCTCGCGAAGCTGTGCGGGCGTCAGGAACCCGCGCTGGCCGATGAAATTGGTGGAGACGAAGCATTGGCCTCGCCAGTCGAGCGCCTCCAGGCGATCGGCGGCGACGGTGTAATAGGACTCGCCGCCGTCATCGAACGTGATGGCGGCCGGGATGCGGGAGCCGGGATCCTGGATCCGCAGCTCGCTGGTCCGCGGGAATTCGTTCGCGAGCCAGGGCGTCTCGACGTCGACATCCGCGAGGCCATCGAGCTGTGCCTCGAAGTCCGGCACCGTCAGCTTGTAGCGATCGGCGGCTGGCGACCGGAATCCGCTCTCGCGCGGATCCGATTCGTAGACATCATGAAAGAGCAGGGATACGACTCGCATCTCGTCTCCGGCGCGCCTGCCACTTCCAGCGGAGGTACGCGGTGAGGTGTGGTTGTCCCCAGACGGCCGATGCACGCCCCTCGACGGCGATCGGCGTCACCTGCTCCCCGCGGGAGAGCGCGGTGAGGATGCTCGCGATCGTGTCGAGGTTCTCCGTGACCGTCCGGTACTGGATGACCGAATGCGACTCCTCGACCTCGTCGAAGTCGCAGGTGCCGTGGAAGAAGATCGGGCCGGTGTCGATGCCCGGATCGACGCGCAGCAGCGTCATGCCGACGCGTTCGAAGTCGCGGCGCGTCAGCGCCCAGAAGCAGCCGTGCGCGTTGCGGTACTCGGGGCAGACGCCGGGGTGCAGCACGAAGGTCCCCACGCGCGGGACGCCGAAGATCGCCTGCTTGAGGATGATCTTGCAGCGCGCAATCGCGAGGTCGGGTCGCAGCCGCTCGAGGAACTCGCGCGCCTCGTTCGAGTTCGGCGACGTCACGACGAGGCGCGGCACGCCCGCGAGGTCCGCGGGATACCGCCCGCGCAGGCGCGCGATCTCCGCCGCCTTCCACCTCTGGTCGCGGCGCGCGAGCCGCAGCCGCGCGAAGACCCGGTACCCGAGGACGTCGAGGAACCGGAGCCAGCCGACGCGGCGGATTTCGCGCCTGGCGGCCCGCCAGAGGCGGCTGCGCGGATCACGAATGATGATGAGACCAGCCAACCGCAGGCTGCTCGCCAGCCACGACGCGAGCCCCTCGGTGTCGAGGGGATCCTGCTCGTGACAAATCAAGACCACGGATGGCTTCTCGTCCCGGATATGCATACTCGGCAACCACCTCTTCACACCGTGCTTCGAACTGGCGCGCGACCGTCATCCACGAGTAGTTCGCTTCGACGAGCGCGCGGCCCGCGTCTCCAAGCGCCTGCCGCCGGGCGGGGTCGCGGAGCAGCCGGATGACCGCATGGGCGAAATCGTGGGGCGTGTCGGCGGCGAGGAAATGACGTCCCGACTCGAGCGCGAGCCCTTCGGCGCCGACGGTCGTCGAAACGACCGCCTTGCCCATGGCCAGCGCTTCGAAAATCTTGATGCGCGTGCCGCTGCCGGCGCGCAGCGGCACGACGTAGACCGACCCCTGCGCAATCGACGGACGCACGTCGTCAACGGTGCCCGTGACGTGGACACCGGGCTGCGCCGCCAGCTCGCGGACGCGCGCGCCGGGGTTCCTGCCGATGATGGTGAACGAGGCGGACGGGAATTCCGCGCGAACCCGCGGAAGGATCGTCTCGACGAAGTAGCAGACGGCGTCCTCGTTCGGATGCCAGTCCATCGAGCCGCTGAACACCAGGTGCGCGGGCACCTCGGCGTCGGGACGCGGCGTGAAGTACTGCGTGTTGACGCCCGTCGGAATCGAGACGATGCGGCTGCCCGGGCTCATCTCCGCCAGCCGATCCCTGTCGTCGTCGGAGACCGCGATGGTCAGCGCCGCGTTCCCGCACGCTTCGGCCTCGCACGCGCGCACCTTGCGCCACTCCATCTCGAACAGCGCGCGCTTCCACGACGTGGTCTCGAGGTTCGCGAGCCGCTGCCAGATCAGGTACTCGACGTTGTGCTCGAAGAGCAGGACGGGCACACGGCCCATCGGCACGTTCGCCGCGGCGAACAGAAAGTCGGAGACGCACAGGTCGATGTCGCCGCCCGCCAGCGCGTTCTCTACTTCGCGGCGGACGGCGTCCACGCGCCACTTCCAGAGATCGACGGGGTAGTGGGAAAACCAGGAGCGCGCAACGGCGGCCACAAACGGCGCACTGCCGCGCTTGGGGACCGCGTAGGGGACCGAGACGACCCGCTCGCAGTGGGCGAGCTGCTGCTCGAGCCCGGCGGGGTCATCGCCCTGGCCGTGCGTGGTGATCACGGTGACCTGGTGCCCGCGCGCCAGCTCTGAAATCGTGTTCAGGCTCCGGACGCGGCCACCAGTGGTCGCCGGCCACAGGCCCCCCATTTTCACCCAGAGGATTCGCATACGCGGGGATGGGTGATCAATATCGATGCCCGCTGTAAGTCGTTGTATTGCGGCGAGATGAGACGGAAAAGGGAAAAGCAGTTCATCCTTCTCCGTTCTGGGTTCTCAGTTTATGGTTCAGGTTCGGCTTCAAACGGCCGGCGCCATGATGGCTGGCTGCGGTGGCCTCCGGAGCGTCTGCCGCGTTCTCTCGGGCGCGACGTCGCGCACCTCCCTCGTATCCAGGAACCGCCGGCACCACAACTCGAACGACAGCATCGTCCAGAGCTGCAGATCGAGATCGCGGCCGCGCGCGTGCAGCTGGAACAGATGCTCCACGGCGCGGGTGTCGAAGATGCCCCGCTCGCGGCACGTCGGCGACAGCAGGACGTCCCGCGCGAAGGTGTCGAGGTCGTTCCGGAACCAGCGGGCGAGCGGCACCGCGAACCCGTGCTTCTGCCGGTCGATGATCGAGTCGGGCAGGATGCCGCGCATCGCCTTCTTGAAGATGTGCTTCGTGTCGCCCCCCTGCAGTCGGAAGCGCGCCGGGATGGTCGCCGCGAACTCCACGAACTTGTGGTCGAGCAGCGGCGGCCGCGCCTCGATCGAGTGCGCCATCGTCATCCGATCGACCTTGGCCAGGATGTCGAGCGGCAGGTAGCGGTTGATGTCGTCGTACTGCGCCGCCGCGAGCCAGTCGCCATCGGCCTCCCGCCATTCGGCGCGCGCGGTGGCCCACGCATCGTGCCGCGCGATCTGGACGAGCGCTTCGCTCCTGAACAGCCGCCGCATCTCGTCGGCGTGGAACATCGTCGACGCGTCGAAATAGCGGTGCGGCCCCTCGAGCGCGAGGTGACGGAGGAAGCGGCGGCCCGTCATGCCGAGCGGCATCATCGCGCCGACGGCGCCGGCGGCCTTCCGCAGCGCGCGCGGAATCTGCTCCCGCACCCGCTCGCGGCCCTCGACGACGTACTTGTCGTAGCCGGCGAACAGCTCGTCGCCGCCGTCGCCGCTGAGGACGACCTTCACGTGTTCGGCCGCGAGCTTCGACACCATGTAGGTCGGAATCGCGGACGTGTCGCCGAACGGCTCGTCGAGGTACCACGTCAGGTCCTCGACGATCTGCACCACGTTCGGGCGCAGCACGAGATCGTAATGGTCGGTGCCGAACTTCGCCGCGACTTCACGCGCGTACGGCAGCTCGTCGTGCGTCGCTTCCGCGAACCCGATCGAGAACGTCTTCAGATCGACGTCCTTGGGGCGCGACATCATCGCGACCACCGCGCTCGAATCGAGGCCGCCGCTGAGGAACGCGCCGACGGGGACGTCGCTGATCTGGTGCAGCGTCACCGCCTCTGCCAGGCGTTCACGCAGCTCCTCGACGAAGTCCGCTTCGGTGGCGCGCTCGTTCGGCGAGAAGTCCAGGTCCCAGTACCGCTCGATGCGGAGGTTGCGCCCCTGGCTGCCGACGGCGAACCGCGCCGGCTCCAGCTTCGACACGCCCTTGACGATGCTCCGCGTGGCGGGCGTCGCCAGCGTGGTGAACAGGTGGCCGACCGA
>DASQAX010000456.1:0-2563 GCA_035635535.1 Vicinamibacterales bacterium
GAGCAGCGGCTCGTGCCCGCGGCCGCGACGTCGCTGGGCGTCGTCATGGGAGGCGCGGCGCGCACCGACAGCAACCCCGCGCCGCTCGTCGAGGTCGAGCGCGAGCACATCATCCGCACGCTGCAGCAGGTCCGGGGCAACAAGGCGGTCGCCGCGCGCCTGCTCGGCATCAGCCGCCGCGCTTTCTACCGTCAGCTCGAGCGACACGGCCTGCACCAGCGCATCCCGATGTCGGCGCGCGCGAGCGAGACGGTGTCGTCGTAACCGATCGAAGGACCACGGCGTGATCGAATTCGCATCGCAGACACCGGCTCCCCGACGGAGCCGCATCCTCGTCGCCGACGACACGGACAGCATCCGCGCGCTGTACCGGAAGCTGCTCGCCGGCGACGGCCACGAGGTGATCGACGTCGCCGACGGCGAGGCCGCGCTCAAGGCCGTGCAGGCGCATCACCCCGACGTCGTGCTGCTGGACGTGACGATGCCGCATCTCGACGGCCTGGAAGTCTGCCGGCGGCTCAAATCGGATCCGGAGACGCGGTTCACGCCCGTCGTGCTCGTCACCGGGCTGAGCGACCTGCAGGATCGCATCAAGGGGATCGAGGCCGGCGCCGACGAGTTCCTGTCGAAGCCGGTGCATCCGCTGGAGCTTCGCGCGCGCGTCGGGTCGCTGACGCGGATGAAGCACCTGCTCGACGCGCTCGATTCGGCGGAAGCGGCGTTCATGACGCTCGCGCTGACCATCGAGGCGCGCGATCCGATGACCAACGGCCACTGCGAGCGCCTGGCGCGCCACGCCGTCGCGCTCGGCCGGGCGCTGGCCGTCGGCGAGAAGGACCTGCAGGCGCTGCACCGCGGCGGCTACCTGCACGACGTCGGCAAGGTCGGCGTGCCGGATGCCGTGCTCCTCAAGCGCGGCCCGTTGACAGCCGCCGAGTTCGAGTTGATGAAGAAGCATCCGGACATCGGCGATTCGCTCTGCGCGCCGCTCCAGTCGCTGCGCAGCGTGCGGCCCATCATCCGGTGCCACCACGAACGGCTCAACGGCAGCGGCTATCCGCAGGGGCTCCGGGGGGACGAAGTTCCGCTCCTCGCGCAGATCGTCGGCATCTGCGACGTCTTCGACGCGCTCACGTCGCATCGGCCGTACCGGCCGGCGCTGTCCGCCGAGGAGGCCGCGCGCCACCTGCTCAAGGAAGCCGGCCAGGGAAAGTTCAACCGGGAACACGTCGACGCGTTTCTCAGCGTCGTCGGCATGGGCGCCGTCGCCGCGTTCTAGGTCACCATGGCGCCGATGACCTCGGAACCTATCCGTCTCCGCATCGTGGACGCGGACGCCGAAACGGGGGAGCTCGTCGCCTCGCTGCTCACGAGCCACACCGGCCGCGAGTACGTCGTCGAGTCGGTGCCGCTCCTGTCGGAGGCGCTGCGGGAGAGCGAGGCGCAGCTGGCCGCGGTGGTCGCGGACCGGGAGCGGCTCGAACGGCAGTTCTACCAGGCGCAGAAGATGGAGACCGTCGGACAGCTGGCCGGCGGGATCGCCCACGACTTCAACAACATCCTCACGGCCATCGTCGGCTTCGGGACGCTCGTCGCGGAGCAGGTCTCCGAAAACGAGGCCGCGTCGCGGAACGCGCTCGAGATTCTCGCGGCCGCCAACCGCGCCTCGGCGCTGACGCGCCAGTTACTCGCGTTCGGCCGGCGGCAGGTGCTGCACCCGACGCGCATCAACCTGAACGACACGGTGCACTCGCTCGCGGGCATGCTGCGGCAGCTGATCGGCGAGAACATCGACCTCCGGATCATCTGCCAGCCGGACCTGCCGCCGATCCGCGCGGACCTGAGCCAGCTGGAATCGGCGCTCGTGAACCTGGTGGTGAACGCGCGCGACGCGATGCCACGCGGCGGACGGCTGACCATGGAAACGGCCGACGTGACGCTCGCCGACGACTACTGCACGTCGCACGTCGGCGTTCGCCCCGGGCGCTACGCGCGGCTGTCGGTGACCGACAACGGCAGCGGCATGTCGCAGGACGTGCAGTCGCGCATTTTCGAGCCGTTCTTCACGACGAAGGAAGCGGGGAAGGGCTCGGGCCTCGGTCTCGCCACGGTGTACGGCATCGTCAAGCAGAGCGGGGGCAACATCTGGGTGTACAGCGAGCAGGGGCACGGCACGACCTTCAAGATGTACCTGCCCGTTGACGTGACGGAGAGCGCCGCGGCGACGCCGCCCGAGCCCGCCGGCGGCCAGTGGTCGAAAGGCACCGAAACGGTGCTGCTGGTCGAAGACGCGCCGATGATCCGGCGGCTGGCGCGGCAGATCATGGTGCGCGCCGGGTACACCGTGATCGAGGCGGGCGACGCCAACCAGGCGATGGAACTGGTCGAGAAGCACCCGTGCATCGACGTGCTGCTGACGGACCTGATCATGCCCGGGCCGAGCGGCGTGGAGCTGGCGGACCAGCTCAAGACGACGCGTCCCGGCATCCGCGTGCTGTTCATGTCGGGCTACACCGACAACGCGATCGTGCGCAACGGGATGCTCGGCGAGAGCGCCGCGTTC
>DASQAX010000457.1:0-2610 GCA_035635535.1 Vicinamibacterales bacterium
CGGGGACGCCGACGCGACGCTCGCCGGCGCGCTGCAGGGCGGGCGCGTCATCATCGGTCTCGCGATGACGTTCGACTCGCCTGCCGGCACCGCCTGCGGCGAACGCTCGCTTCCGCTCGCCATCCTCCGGCGCGGCGACGAGGCGGAAGACCCGTTCTTCAAGGCGACGGGAACGATCTGCAGCCTGCCGGTGCTCTCGAGGGCCGCCAGCGCGTCGGGGTTCCTCAACGCCGCACCCGATCCCGACGGGCTCCTCCGCCGTGTCCCGCTGCTGATGGAGCACGGCGGCCGTGTCTACCCCGCGCTGGCGCTCGCGGCCGTCGCCGCGAGCACCGGCGCCCGCGACGCCGTGCTTCGCGTGTCGGACGTGAACTCCACGTCGCTGACGCTCGGCGGCCTGCACGTGGCGCTCGACGGCAAGAGCAACATGCTCCTGCGGTATCGCGGCGCCAGGCGCGCGTTCCCGTACGTCTCGGCCGCCGACGTGCTGAACGGCAGCGCGCCGGCCAACGCCTTCCGCGACAAGCTGGTGCTCGTGGGAACGACGGCGCTCGGCACGCGTGAGGTGGTGTCGACGCCGCTCGATACGCTGTTCACCGGCGTCGAAGTGCAGGCGACGATCGCCGACAACCTGCTCCAGCAGGACTCGGTTCATCGGCCTGCGTACGCCGCGGCGCTCGAAACGGAAATCGTGCTCGTGCTCGGCGTCCTGCTGGTCCTGATCGTTCGCCGGTTCGGTCTCAGCTGGGGCGTGCTCGTGACCTCCGGGGTGGTCGCGCTCGTGTGGGGAGAAGCGGCGTTCCTGTTGTCGTCGGACGGGATGTTCGTCTCACCGCTGCTGCCGACCCTCCAACTGGCCGCGTCCCTGGGGGCGATGACGGTGGCCAGGCTCACGATCGAGCGGCGCCGCGCCGATCACGCGGACGAGGAGACCGAGGCGTCACGACGCCTCATGGTGCAGACACTGTTGTCGCTGACCGAGACCCGGGATGCGGAAACGGGCGGGCAGTCGCGGCGGACGGGGCAATACGCGCGGGTGCTGGCCGAGCAGCTCGCGACGCATCCGCAGTTCAGGGCCTACCTGACGCCGCAGCGGATCGTGCTGCTCGCGCGCCTGGCCCCGCTGCACGACATCGGCAAGGTCGGCGTGCCGGACCGGCTGCTCCTCAAGCAGGGCGCGCTCACGCCGGAAGAAGTGGCCGAATTCCGCAAGCATCCGGTGTACGGGCGGGACGTCATCGCGGACGCCGAGCGGCAGGCGGGCGTTCATGACGATGCGACGCTCGCGATCGCGAAGGACATCATCTACACCCATCATGAATGGTGGGACGGCACCGGCTATCCGCAGGGGCTGAAGGGGACGAACATCCCGATCGCGGGCCGCATCATGGCGCTCGTGGACGTCTACGACGCGCTGCACACGCGGCGACGCTACGCGGCGGCGCGGTCGCACGACGAGTCGGTGTCGCTGATTGTCGCGGGGCGCGGGTCGCACTTCGATCCCGCGGTCATCGATGCCTTCGTCGCCGTGTCGTCCGTCCTTCGCGCGCTCTCGGAGACCGCGGAGGATCGCGGCCACGAGCCATCGTCCTCGCGCGTCGGGATCTCGCGGTGAGGAGTCGGGCGCGCGGGCTGCGGCTGGTCGATCAGCGAAGAGAGGACCGGGGCGTTACTTGGTCCGCGTGGCGGTCCGGCGCCGTTTGACCGGCCGCTCCGGCGCGGGGGTCGAGGACGGCGCCAGGCGAACGAGCGGCGTCGAGAACATGCGCGAGCCGTGGTCGTCGAATTCGACGACGGTGTGGCGATCGTTCGCCATCATGATCGTTCCGTTCCCGAACTGCAACTGAGTCACGCGATCGCCGATTGAATAATATGCTGCCACGTACGTCTCCTCGAGGGACCAGGGTTACCGACCGTTCACGTGACTTTTGATGAGGGCGTCCACCGTCACGATGGACTGGCTCAGGAACCGTCTCATTAACTATATGCCCTCCCGCGCCCTGCCGCAACGTCAGCGCTTGCGCGCGTCGATGAAGTACCCAAGCGCGTAATCGGCGTCACCAGCGTGCGTTTTCGGGCGGATTTGTCTGTCAATCGCCTCTACCCCGAACACCAACAGCCTCAACGGCAGATGGAAGCGGCCTGGCTCGGCGAGGTCGGGCAGCCGCAGTATCGCCGATTCAGGCGACGCGGCGGCGATGCCGCGTCGCAAGCGCCAGGAGGGCAAGCCCGAGGCTCGCGATCGTGAGGCCCCGAAGTCGCCGGACGAACGCCACCGCGACCCCCGCGGCGAGCGGCAGCCGCATCACGTCGAAGATTTCCGCGTACGACCCTTCCGCGACCCCCAGCTGCAGCGGAACGAACAGGAACACGAATTCGAAAAACTTGATCGATGCCTCGATCGCAAACGCCACCACGGCCGGAACCGTGACGTCGAGCGCCCTCAGGAGCCAGAACAACTCGAGCACCAGCACGCCCTGGGCCGCGGCCTCCACCATCGCAATCGTCAGGCACCGAACGGGCGAGTCGCGGAGAACCGTCAGCAGCAGGTCCTCCATCCGGTTGATCCACGCCATGTCGGGCGTCAGCCGTCCACGGAGCACGCCAACC
>DASQAX010000458.1:0-2167 GCA_035635535.1 Vicinamibacterales bacterium
CCTGAACTCGCCGTCAGCGTAGTGGCCCCAGCCGATCGAGCCGACGCCCGGAACGAGACCGATCCAGTTCGAGGCGAGGATGAACAGGAAGATCGTCGCGAAGAACCAGAACGTCCGTTGAACCAGGTGTTCGCCGAGGATCCCTCTCAGAAAACCATACAGGCCGTCGAGCAGCCATTCGAGCAGGTTCTGAGCACCAGTTGGCACCTGCGCCATTCTCCGCGTGGCCGCCCGGGCGAACAGGATCAGCGCCGCCGCCACGATCCATGTCACGACCATCGAGTTGGTCACTGGAAAGCCCAAGGGATGCGCGATCTCGACGGCCTTCTGCGACAGGACGTGTTCCGCGGACGGCGCTGACACGGCGCGGCTCGGAGCACGACATATGCCACGGCTGCTGACGCCTGCTCTTGCGGCGCGTCGGAGCCGCGACGTGTCGTGCGCTCACCGATCGTCGTGAGCGCACTCACAGGTGTTGGTGAGCAGCGCCGGACACCCGTCGAGCGATGCGTCGTTGCGCGCCGGATCGGCGCCGGATCGGTCCTTGCGCCCGGGGCGCGCCGTGGCCACGCACCGAGCCGGCACATGCCTCGTCATCGCAGCCGCTGCCTTTACTCTGGGAACCGCCTGCCGGAAGGCGCCGCCAACGGCGCCTCCGCCCCCCGAGGTCTACGTCACGGACGTGGCGGTCAAGGACGTCCCCGTCTACCTGGAACTGGCGGGGCAGACCGAGGGCTTCGAGGACGTCGACATCCGTGCGCGCGTCGAGGGGTTCCTCGAAAGCGTGGACTTCCGCGAGGGATCGTTCGTCCGCAAGGGCGACCTCCTGTACCGCATCGATCCGAAGCCCTTCGAGGCGTCGCTTGCCGGCTCGAAGGCGGATCTCGCCACCGCCGAAGCACGACTCGACAAGGCCGCCAATGACGTGAAGCGGTATGCGCCGCTCGCAGCGCTGCGCGCCGTCAGCCAGCAGGAGCTCGACGACGCGCGGTCGGCGCAGGAGGCGGCGCGGTCGCAGGTGGACGCGGCGCGCGCCGCGGTCGAAACCTCGACGCTCAACCTCGGGTACACGCGCGTCACGTCACCGATCGCCGGCCTGGTGGGCACGACGCAGGTGAAGCCGGGCAACCTCGTGGGACGCGGTGAGCCGACGCTGCTCACGACGGTGTCGCGCATCGACCCGGTGATCTTCAAGGTGGGCGTGACCGAGGCCGACTACCTCCGCGTCGTCAGGAGTCAGCCGGGACAGACCGGAAAGGATCCGCGAGCCGGGGGCATCGAGCTGACGCTCGCCGATGGCACCGTGCATCGGTACCCGGGACACGTCACCGCCGTCGAACGCCAGGTGAATGCCGCTACCGGCACCATCGGCATCCAGATCGTCCTTCCGAATCCGCAGTACGTCCTGCGCCCCGGCCAGTTCGGGCGAGCACGGATCCTGCTCGACACGAAGAAGAACGCGCTGCTGGTCCCGCAGCGCGCGGTGCAGGAGCTCCAGAGCATCTACAGCGTGGCCGTCGTGGACGACGGCAACAAGGTGACGTTCCGCAACGTGACGGTCGGTCCGCGCGTCGGCGACCGCTGGGTCGTGGAACAGGGTCTCGAGCCGGGCGACCGCGTCGTGGCGGAAGGCCTCCAGGCGATCGGCGACGGGATGGTCGTCCGCGTCAAGCCGATGGGCGAGCCCGGCGTTCCAGAGGCGGTCGCCACCGGCGGCAAGCAGCACTAGGCGATGGCTCGCTTCTTCGTGAACCGGCCGATCGTCGCGATGGTCATGTCGATCATCGTCGTGCTGCTCGGGTTCGTCGCGATGGGACGGCTGCCGATCGCGCAGTATCCCGAGATCGTTCCGCCGATGATCCAGGTCACCACGACCTTCATCGGCGCCAGCGCCACCGACGTCGAGTCCTCGGTCGCAACCCCGCTCGAGCAGCAGGTCAACGGCGTCGAGAACATGATCTACATGAAATCGACGAACGCCAACGACGGGACGCTGACGCTGAAGGTGTCGTTCGAGGTCGGCTCGAACCTCGACATGAACAACGTCCTGACGCAGAACCGCGTGTCGCAGGCGATGCCGCAGATGCCGCAGGCGGTGAAGAACTACGGCGTGTCGGTGAAGAAGGCCCTGGCGTTCCCGCTGCTGGTCGTCTCGATCAAGTCGCCG